>CAMCIE010000129.1 GCA_945874815.1 uncultured Bacteroidales bacterium | reverse complement strand
CTTTATTGAGAAATGCCAGACTGATGAGCAAGATGCCTTCCTTCGAACCGACAAGAGGCTGGATTTCGGTATTCGGGTTCAGGTCAACTTTATACCATTTCTTGTACCACTGTGCGAAAGCCTGCCTGAGTTGAGGGAGACCGACATAGCTCTGATAGCCATGGCTTGAGGGCTGCCCTGCACATTCGCACAAGGCATCAATCGCCTCCTGGGGAGGCATACCGTCAGGTGAGCCGATTCCAAGGTTGATTACAGGCGCGACGCCCTGCTCTGCCCTTGCAGAGTTCATGGATGCAATCTCTTTGAGTTTGCGTGAAAAATAATATTCCTGAACGCTTTCCGTTCTTTTTGCTGGTTGTATAATCATAATTACGGTTATTATATTGCTGCCACATATTCTCCGAGGACATTGAGATCCTCCATCAGAGGTCTCACGGCCGCAATTGCCTGAGTATAACGCTGATAGTCTTCAAATTTGATATCAACATAGAAAAAATACTGCCATTCGTGCCCGGGAATCGGAAGGGACTGGATCCTTGTCAGATTCATTCCGTAGAATGAAAGGATGGTCAGTACATGGGCGAGAGATCCGGCCGTATGAGGAAGGGTGAAACACATCGAGACTTTATTCACTTCGGACTTATCCACGCTCATGCTGTCATCCAGAATGAGAAAACGGGTGAAATTCTGTTTGTAGGTTTCAATGCTTTCAGCCAGCATTTCAAGTCCATATAGTTCTGCGGCAAGGGTGGAGGCCACGGCTCCGATACCCATCAGCCCCTCATTGGCAATCTGCGCTGCACTTTTCGCTGTATCTTCACTTTCAACAAGTCTGATCCAAGGATAGTCCTTGAAAAACTCACGGGTCTGGTTGATAGCCATATAATGGGTCCTGACTTCCCTGATATCCCGGATATTCTGGCCGGGTATCGCCATGAGATTCTGCTGGATTCGCAGGAAAACCTCCCCCTTTATCTTCCGGTCATATTTGCGGAGCAGCTCAAAATTGGGAAGCAATCCTCCGGAAACAGTGTTCTCAATGGCCATCACTGCTGCGTCCGCGCTGCCCCGGTCCATGCTGGTGTACAGGCCTTCAAAGGTATCACATTCCACAATCTGTGGATTATCCAGACCATTACGGCCATAGAAAAGCCTCGCTGCCTGCTCATGAAAGCACCCTTTGACTCCCTGGATAGCAATGTTTTTCATGTTCGGTTTAATTTTTCTGTCTTTTGTCAATGTTCATTGGGGAAACAAAAAAGGCTGTCCGAAACCGGACAGCCCAATATACTGTGTTATATTGTTCGATACACAACGTCCGGTCCATCATCTTTGCTGATAATAGAAGTAATAATAACCGTAAACGTTAAATCGATAAGTTCCCATAACTGTCGTTATTATTGCCCCCATCTGAGGGAAGCGGGTACAAATATAACAATATTTCTGAAAATTACACTGTCATGATGTCTTTTTCTTTTGCAGAAACGAGTTCGTCAACCTTCTTGGTGAATGCATCTGTCTCTTTCTGGACATTCTGCTCGTACTCTTTCTGCATATCTTCAGGCATACCGTCCTTCTGAGCTTTCTTCAAAAGGTCGATGGCATCCCTGCGTGCATTCCTGACAACCACTTTTGCGCTTTCTCCTGCTGCTTTGGCTTTCTTGATGAGATCTTTACGACGATCTTCTGTAAGAGGAGGTATGTTGCAGCGGATTGACTCACCGTTGTTCTGAGGAGTGAGGCCTATGTTGGCGTCCATGATAGCTTTCTCGATGACCGGAATCATTTTCTTCTCCCATGGCTGAATCATGATGGTCTTTGCGTCAGGAGTAGTAACGGAAGCTACCTGGGAAACAGGTGTAGGAGTACCATAGTAATCTACGTGTACACCATTAAGAATCAAAGGATTAGCTTTTCCAGCACGGTATGTCTTGAGGTCTTCCTCAAGGAATTCGACTGCATCGGACATTTTTTCCTTTGCACCTGCGAGGATTTCTTTTGCTCTTGTAATCATATCAATATCAATTATGTTTATTCTTTCGGATATGCTTTAGGATGTCTATACGTGGACAAGGGTACCGATCTTTTCGCCCTTGACGAGCTTGGTAAGGTTGCCTTTCTGGTTCATGTCAAAGACGATGATTGGCATATTTCCTTCGCGGCAGAGCGCAAAAGCTGTCTGGTCCATGACCTTGAGTCTGTCCTCGATGGCTTTGTCAAACGTGAGCTCATCATATTTTACAGCTGTAGGGTCCTTTTCCGGATCTGCTGTGTAAACTCCGTCCACACGTGTTCCTTTCAGGAGAGCGTCAGCACCGATTTCAAGGGCGCGAAGGGCGGCTCCGGAGTCTGTGGTGAAATATGGGTTGCCCGTGCCGCCGGCAATCAGGGCCACTCCGCCTTTCTCCATGACAGAGACTGCATCGTCTCTCATATAATATTTGGCTACAGGCATCATAGGAGTTGCAGTGAAGACTTCAGCATCGACTCCTGCACTGCGGATTGCCATCGCAAGGCCGAGAGAGTTGATGACTGTTGCAAGCATGCCCATCTTGTCTCCGTTGACCCTGTCAAAACCTTTTCCTACTCCCTGCAGGCCTCTGAAAATATTGCCTCCGCCTATCACGATAGCCACCTGAAGTCCGTTGCGGACTGCTTCTGCAACTTCTTCTGCATAGGCTGCAAGATAGTTTTCGTCAATTCCTTTGCCTGCCGGACCGCCAAGGCTTTCTCCGCTGAGCTTGAGCAGGACACGTTTGTATTTTCCCATATAAATTCAGTTTAGTGTTGCATATACCCTCCTTGCGGCATTCCGCTCCGCAATTCGAGCAAACAAAAGTATCGAATTATTATGAAACTTGCAAGAAAGATTATATCTTTGCACTCCGTGTTGGGCCTTTCCGTAAATTTTTCAACACTGTAAGAAGATAACTATTCATTAAAAAGATATGGCTAATATTTTAACATCTTCAATCGGCAAGAAGCTTATCATGAGCATAAGCGGCCTGTTCCTAATTATTTTCCTGCTTCTTCACATGACAATCAACCTGTTCTCTGTCATTGACAGTTTCACAGGTAGCTATGGCGCTGCAGACGGATTATTCCAGGCAGGCTGTGAGTTCATGTCGCTTCCTATCGTGACCGTTATGGTTCCTGTGCTTGCACTCGGATTCGTTATCCACATCATCTATGCTTTCTATCTTACTGCAAGCAACATCAAATCACGTGGTGGCTACAACCGTTATGAGGTGTCAAGCAAAGCCAAAACTGAGTCCTGGGCTTCCAAGAACATGCTCGTTCTCGGTATCATCGTTCTCGGAATCCTCGCTTTCCACCTTACTCATTTCTGGGCTGACATGCAGCTCGCTGAGTTCACCGGCGGAGAGGCTGAGAATCCTTACGTTCTTCTCAATGCCACATTCGGTCAGTGGTGGGTTGTAGTTCTCTACCTCATTTGGTTCGGAGCTCTCTGGTTCCACCTTACCCACGGTTTCTGGAGCGCATTCCAGACAGTTGGCTGGAGCAACCAGATCTGGGTCAAGAGACTCAATGTCATCGGTTACATTTTCGCAACCATCATCTTCCTCGGCTTCGCAGTTGTAGCAATCAATGCCTGCCTCCAGGCAAACGGCATCATCGGCTAAGCCCCGACAGATACGATATAAAAAAAGACTGGCCCATCGGTCAGTCTTTTTTTTGCGTTCATATAAAGCTTATTCCATGCCAAGCGGAAGAGTTTTTCTGCGCAGCCATGCGGCCACCTCAGACGGGAGCATGGCATTGAGACGCTGATATACACTTTCATTGTAGGCATTCAGCCATTCGAGTTCTTCGGTTGAAAGGAGGTTTGGAATGACGGCTGCGGTGTCAATATGGCAGCAAGTAAGTGTTTCAAATTCAAGCCATTGACCAAATTCATTCTTTCCGGCTTCCTTGCATAGTATGACGTTCTCGTGACGGATGCCGTGCATGCCTTCACGATAGATACCCGGTTCATTGGAGGTGATCATGCCGGGCAGCAGTGGCTGTGAATTGAAATTTTGCCTGATGTCCTGCGGGCCCTCATGTACGCAGAGCCAGAAGCCTATGCCGTGACCTGTTCCGTGACCGAAATTGCGTTTGGCCCTCCAGAGAGGATTGCGGGCGAGCACATCAAGCTGACAGCCTGCCGTTCCGCGAGGGAACTCAGCCATGGAAAGTGCAATCATACCTTTGAGGACAAGGGTGTAGTCTTCCTTTTCGAGGTCGGTGCAAGGACCCATCGGGACGGTACGGGTAATGTCTGTAGTGCCTGTGAGGTACTGGCCGCCCGAGTCAACAAGATAAAAGCCTCTCGGCTGAATGACAGCGGACCCCTCACAAGGAGTACTGTAATGCGGAAGTGCTGCATTAGGCCCGTATGCAGATATATTCTCAAAACTGTTTCCGCGATAGCCTGGAATCTCTGACCTGAACTCAGTCAGACGCTCGGAAGCTTCCCACTCAGTGACCACCCTGCCGGAAGCCACTTCGGTTTCAAGCCAGCAAAGGAACATTTCCTCTGCAACTCCGTCATCAATATATGCCTGTCTCTGAGCCTGAATCTCAGACTCTGTCTTGACTGCCTTTTCAAGTATCACCGGAGAAGTACCTTTAATGCTCGAAGGCAGGACTTCATCCAGAATGCATGCGACATGATAGTTCAATGAAGAAGGGTCAACGAAAACAGTGCCTTCAGGATTCTCATCCGCAAGCATTGAAAGGGCGGCTTCAAGGTCATCATATCCAAGCACTTGCACACCGTCCATTTCAAGTTCGTTGTAGCTGTCCGCCGTGTCGGGGTCAAGTGGCTCGTCATCACAGGACTTCATCGCAAACCATTTCACATAATCCTGTGTCACAAGCAGATATGAAATCACCAGAGGATTGTATTCGATGTCGTTTCCCCTGACGTTCAGCATCCATGCAATCTCGTCGAGAGAAGTAAGCAGGACGGAAGCAGCTCCATTGAGCATCATCCATTTGCGAAGCCAGGCAATCTTCTCCACTCTCTGAGTACCGCCGAAATTGTCCACATCGATGGTCGTGACGGGAGTCACTGGGATTTGCGGTCTGTCAGTCCACAGCATGTCCAGCATGTCAGGGACATCCACAACAACGGCTCCGGAGGCCTCCTTTAC
>CAMCIE010000128.1 GCA_945874815.1 uncultured Bacteroidales bacterium | reverse complement strand
ATATATGAAACCGAACGGCTATCATACTCTCACAAAATTTTTATAAATGTAAAAAATTTTGATAGCATGAAAACATTAATAATCAAGAAAATATCCGTAGATGGGGAGTCGCTTCTCCCTCAGGACCTTGCAGACCTTTTCAACAGGGAAGGGGTCGTTTACCATCCCATTGTTGAGGACAGATGGAAATGTTCGGATGCCAATCCACAAGTGGAATTTGCCATTGCCCACACCGGCAGCCACATCCTTCTGAATTTCCGCCTCGCAGACAATGAGGTACGCGCAACCGAGATCAGGGATGACGGACGCGTGTGGGAAGACTCATGCTGTGAGTTTTTCCTGTCTCCGGATTGCAATGACTGCTACTACAACTTCGAATGCAATGCTACAGGCCGCCTTCTGCTCCATGCCGGAGTAAAACCTGACAGGCCGGGTGCACCTCAAAACATACTTGACAGCGTCAGGCGCTGGAGTTCACTTGGCAGAGAGCCTTTCGACAACCGCAGAGGCGACATAAGTTGGCAGCTTTCCGAAATCATTCCGGCCTCCGCTCTGTTCATCCATCAGCTCAGCTCCTTCAACGGACTGGATATGACCGCAAATTTCTATAAATGCGGTGACCTGCTGACCAAACCCCATTTCCTGAGCTGGAGCCCGATAGTTCTTGAAAAGCCGATGTTCCATTGCCCGGAATTCTTCGGCTGCATACATTTCGAGGAATAAGTGCCGCTTCTCACCGCCGAAATAATAGCATAAGGCATAGGCATAAAAAAAAGATACTGTTCGATTGGGAACAATATCTTCCGGCATAAGAATCCGCTTTGCGGATTGCTTTCTGATTACTCGGCCTTGCAGCAAGAGTCAGCCTTTTCGCATGCAGCACATGCTGAAGAGTCGCAGCATGCTGTCGAATCAGCGCAGCAAGCAGTTGAGTCTGAGCAGCATTTTGTGCTCTCGTCACATTTTGTACATTCAGCAGCTTCTGCTGCATCAGCTTTCTTGCAGTTGTTGCAGCATGAGCATGAAGCAGCTGCAAACATGGCACAAGCAATTGCCAAAGACATAAATACCTTTTTCATGGTTTCTAACATTTAAATTAAACTACAAACTGGCCGCGAAAATACACAATTATGAGATATGTTGAACTTTTTTTTGATTTTTTTGCATTTGGACTAAAGATTTGTCCAGATTCAAACGCTCACGGTCCGGGCATAAATGGAGCCAAACCGTCCACGGTGTATCCTGCCAGAAGTGGATAAAAGGAATCAACAGAAATCGCAGGTGGATAAGTTGTCCGGGGAAAGCCCCATTCTCGTGTCAAATTGCACATAGATATCTCCACTACGGCGCTTCTACCCTTCTGTGAAGATGAGAGTTCTACGTTTTGGCGTTCCGCTGCAGTCGGAAACTCGCCGCAAAAGCAAATCCCCCAGCAAACACCATATCCATAATACAAGTTGACCAATTCATCCGGAAAACGCGCCGTTTCCCGGATGAAACTCCCTGAAACTCAAACTTATCCGGAGATTGGTCGAATTCCCGGACAAATTGTCACAAACCGAAAATGAAAATCAACCGGGATTTTACGTTGAGCCCGATTTTACGTTGAGCCGTTTGAGTGGATGTCCATTATACCTAATATGTAAACGAAAAAGAGGTCGCGATTTCTCGTAACCTCTTGATTTTCAGTGCTCCTGAACCAGGACTTGAACCTGGGACCCTCTGATTAACAGTCAGATGCTCTAACCAACTGAGCTATTCAGGAATTTGGTTTCTCAAACGTTTTCTTTTCGTTTGGGATTGCAAAGGTAGTCATTTTTTCTTACACTCCAAATTTTTCTGCAAAAATTTTATAAAAAATCGACATTTTTCTTTTTTGAGGCAAAAAATGGGGTGTGAAAATGCGTTTAAAAAGGTTTTTCATTAACTTTGCATAATTGCGTAAATGAGAAATTGAAGTTTCTTTTTTGCGTGATATATTGAATAAATCTGAAAATTGACGTTATATGGATATTGATTTGTTGTCCAAAATGGTCAAGGAACTGATTCTTGACAATGACAGAGTGGTACTTCCCGGTCTTGGTTGCTTCGTGGCTGAGATTGTGCCTTCTTCTTTTTCGGATAAGGGCTATACAATCAATCCTCCTTACAGACGTCTGTCATTCAGGTCAAAGCCGACGGATGGAGATGCATTGGCGCAGCTGTATGCCATATCCAATAATATAGATGTGAAAATGGCTGACCGAATAATCAGGGATTTCCTGCAGGAACTCAAGTCGGTGCTTCATACCAAGAAGACGGTTATATTTCCCGGTCTGGGCCGATTGAGGGCGACCAAAGAGAATAACTTGTTTTTTGTCGCAGATGAAAATCTGGATATTTTCCCTGCGGGGTTCGGCTTGGATCCGATTTCACTGAAAAATCATCAGGAGACCAAGGAGGAGGTGGCCGCTGCCGTGAAGGGGCTGGCTTCCATCCTGACTTCGGCGGAGAATGCTGTACCGGAGAATGCTGCATCGGAGACTGCCATCGAACCATTACCAGCCACGGTGCCTGAGCCACACCCTACAATTGAGCCTGAACCGGCCATCGAGCCGGAACCTATCATCGGACCAACACCTGAGCCCGAGCCAATTCACCAGCCTGAACCGGCCATCGAACTGATTCCGGATTCAAAACCTGTAATCGAACCTGAGCCTATTCACGAGCCTGAGCCAACATCGGAGTCCGACCCGGCCCCAGAGCCAGTCATCCTCCCCGAACCATTGATTGAGCTGCAGCCTGAAATGGACCAGCTTTCCGAAAATGCCGTTCAGCCTGCTCAACCATCAGACTTAACCCAGGAGAAAACCATACACTGCAACCGCTGGCGCAAAGCCGCAATAATAACAGGGTCAATCCTTGCCGCAGCAGTAGTGCTGCTTGCACTTTTCGTCGTGCTTGCAAACCTTGCCCCAGATTTGATAGACAAACTCCTCTACAGCGCAGAGGAGCTTGAAATTCTTAACTATAATTTGGAATAGCACATAATGAAAACTCCAATACGAAAATTTACCGAGTCAATAACGATACCTTGTTATTGTACCGACGCATCGTGGCGTCTGAAAGCCTCCTCATTCATGGACTATACCCAGGAAGCGGCAAACAGACATGCCTCACTCATCGGATTCGGCTATGACGACCTCATAGCATCACGCACGGCATGGGTACTCTCCCGCATGCACATCAAATTCTTGAAAACCCCGCTCTGGAGAGACCAGGTGACACTGAACACTTGGCACAAAGGCGCAGAAAGACTCTTTTATATAAGAGATTTCATGATGAACGACGCTGAAGGCAATCCTGCAGTCATCGCCACCACATCATGGCTCGTCCTGAACCTCGACACCCGCAGACTCGTCCGCGACCCCGGACTTGTTGACGAAGACACAATCTGCAAAGAGGACGCTATTGAGACACCTTGCGATAAAGTGCAGATTCCCAAAGACTTGCAGATGGAAAAAGTGCATGAGCACACCGTCTCATACTCCGATGTGGACATGAACGGTCACACTAATAATGTCATGTACGTCGTATGGTCCCTGAACATGGTGGATTTTGACCTTGTTTCCAACAGCCCGGTCAAGGAATTGAAAATCAACTTCAACCATGAGACCCGTCCGGGCGACATAGTCTCGCTGTTCACGGCATCCCAGAAAGATGAATCAGGAATACATTGGTTTGTGGAAGGAAAAGTAGGGGAGACCTCAGCATTTTGCCTCGAACTTCTTTTTTAATGATTTAAGTTTCGCAAGTGATTTAGGCGGCTGTTTGTAGTTGTTGTGCCACCCTCATTATTGCATTAAGTTGTTTGTTTTCGTTTATGATATTGGTCAAGAGTTCATCGAAGTCAGCGGAGAAAAAGTCAGCGACAGCTGCGACGATTTGCTGTATGAGTCCCCAGATTTTTTCGGTAACGGAGAGTTCAAGAGTCTGAGCTGTGATTTCACGGAACAGTCCACCAATAGTCTCGTATGACTCGAACCTCTTGACATATGATAATAAGTTGTATTGCAGTATATTGAGTGATATTGAAGCGATCTGTGAGCCGAAGTCTCTGCATTGGCATTTGCCCATTTTGAGTATGGATTTGCACTCGTGGAATGATACCTCAATAGACCAGCGCATAGAGTATATTTGATAGGCCTTGTAGGGTGTCAGAGAGGTGTCCGGTGATAATAGGGCTTTCCATTCTCCCTTGCGGCCGAAGCGATAAAAGAACAGTTTGACAGCATTGCCGGCAAAGACAGCATCAGTCTCAAAGTAGTAGAATTTATGAGCACGGGAGTACTTCACCGCCTTTTTCCTGACCATTGCGGAAGCTATGGCCTTGGCTGTCATATCCTCTCCATTAACGGAGTATTTGGTCTTGCTCATCTTAATCATACCAATCAGGTGGGACTTGCTACCTTTACGTCGGATATAGTTGACCACTTCCTTGCAGGTGAACCAACAGTACTCCTCCTTGCGTTTTTCCACCTTGGACTCAGCATCGCGCTTTTTATTGAATCGGGCTTCGGAGCGCACGGCAATGTTCTTAGCAAGCTTCTTGTTGACATAGCGGAGAATATGGCGCCAGTCAATCCTGTCATTGGAAAGAACGCGATAGAACATATCTTTCCGGCAATCAAAGAGAGATTGAAGGGAGCTTCCAAAATAGTTCGCAGCATTCTTGATGGAGAAGAATGGGAAGAGAATCATCATCTGGATCACCTGAGCACAAGTAAATTTACAGTTGGGTTTCTTTTCGAAAGCCATCTGTTTTTCAGTGATGTTTATGGTGCCAAGTACGTTCATTATCCTCTGTATGCCGAGCCCACAGCCATTTTCTGTAAAAAAAATTGCGCAACTCCGAAACTATTTGTCTATCTTTGTTCATGCTAGGTGTATATTTTTGTTTGAGCGCTCTAATATATTGAAAATCAATAAAATAATAAAATATTTATGGATTTTCAACCTAGCTTTTTTTGTTTAAATTTTACTTGCGAAACTTAAATTAAATTACTTTATTATTTTTGTAAATGAATGTTAGAGTTTTGCACTTGCGAAACTTGAGTTAAAGAAGTTATGGGGAACAGCAGGACACTGAAACGTTTGCCGGTAGGCATCCAGACATTCGAAACGCTTGTTGAAGATGATTGCTTGTATGTGGACA
>CAMCIE010000127.1 GCA_945874815.1 uncultured Bacteroidales bacterium | reverse complement strand
TTCTTATATAGGATGGCCTTGATCTAGAGGCTGTCGTTCAGGATGCCGGCAGGGCCGAAAACGGTGTCCTTGATCGAGAGTTTTCCCATGTCCTGCAGTCTCATTATGCCCGTCGCGGTGATGAGCTTGGACACGGAGGCCATCCTGAGGATGTTGCCAGGGTGCATCTTCACACCTTTTTCCTCATCCGCCCATCCGTAACCTTTGGCAAAGACCAGGGAATCATTGCGCATGATTGCGAGGGAAGCTCCCTTTATTGCCCATTTTCTCATATATGACTCCACCTTTCTGTCTATGGAGGCAAGTTCAGGAAGGTCTGACATTTCATTGGTGATGGTATCATTCAACCTGACCAGCCTTACCGGTTCGTTTTCAGGATAATTCTCAATGTCATGTCTTCTGGTCCATGATACCACAAAAACTGTCACCGCAGTCAATGCGATGACAGTGAAAAGTAATATTGATTTGCCAGTCTTCTTCTTCTTCCTTCCCATTTCTTAATATATCTCTTAAAGCAGATTTGCTCTGCGGGCAAAATCTATGATGAAATCAGCAGTGCCCTCGATTCCTATCTTTGAAGAATCCAGGCAAAGGTCATAAGTGGAGGCAACGCCCCAGTTCCCGAAAGTGTAATAGTTGTAGTAGTCAGCTCTTTCCTTGTCTTTTTTCTCGAGCATCTCTTCCGCTTTTTCCTTGCTGATGCCCTCTCTGCGGCTGATTCTTTCAATTCTGGACTCTTCGGATGCAGTCAGAAACACATTCAGGGTGTTCTTGTTCTCACGGAGAATGTAGTCGGCGCATCTTCCCACGATAATAGCAGAACCCTGTTCCGCTATCGACTTGATGGCCTCACTCTGTATCTTGAAAAGTCCTCCCTGGCTTGTATAGTCATTTGCAGAATTGCCTCCGAACCAGTTCCTGAAAGAGAATGAAGTCCGGGTCTCGTCAGACTCCTTGAAAAGGGCAGCGCTGAAACCGCTGTCCTGGGCAGCCTTGGTAATGAGTTCGTTGTCATACACCGGTATTCCGAGTTTCTGTCCCAATACTCTGGCGACTTCAAGACCGCCGCAGCCGAACTGCCTTCCTATATTTATTACTATATGTTTCATATATTTATAGGTTTCTTTCTTGTCAGTGTCTAAAGTTTACTTCCGAGGATTGCCGGATCATCCCCGTCTTTCAGCGAACCGAGCTTCCTGAAAAGCCTGATGAGCAGGATTGCGGTCAGGATGAATGCGAGAAAGTCCGAAATAGGGAAACTCATCCAGATTCCTTTGCTTCCAAACTTCAGAGGTAGCAGATACAAAAGAGGAAGCAGAATCAGAATCTGTCTCGACAGTGAAAGGATGATTGACTTGTTCACCATTCCGAGACATTGGAAGAGGTTTGTCGATATCATCTGGAAGCCGACCAGAAGGAAGGAAAGGTTCATGATCCTGAGGCTCCCCGATGCCATGTCGAGCAGCTCAGGGTCGCTGGTGAATATGCTTGCGGCAAGCCTTGGCATGAATACACTTATGGCAGCGCAAGCAGTGGTGACGATTGTGGCCATGATGGCTGTAATCTTGAACACCTCTTTAACCCTTGAATATTTCCTCGCTCCGTAGTTGTAACCTGCAATAGGCTGCATTCCCTGATTGAATCCGATACATATCATCACGAACATGAAAGTGAGCCTGTTGCATATTCCGTAAGATCCGATGCCGAGGTCACCGCTGTATTTGCGGAGCTGCTGGTTGATGAAAAGCGTAACGAGACAAGCTGCAGCATTCATCAGGAATGGACCGAAACCGATTGACAATGAATCTTTTGCAATTCGGAGGTCAAATCTGAAGAAGCCTCTTTCGAAATGCGGAATCCTGGTCTTGTTGCTGAAATGGTGCATGACCACCATCAATGCAAGGGTCTGGGAGATGACTGTAGCCCAGGCTGCACCCTTGATGCCCATGTCCAGGACGAAAATGAATATCGGGTCGAGTGCAGTGTTGAAAAGCACTGTGAATATAGTCAGACCCATTGCCTTTTTCGGATTTCCAGAAGACCTCATCAGATTGTTCAGACCAAAATACAAGTGAGTTATGGTATTACCAAGCAGAATGATGGTCATATATTCCTTCGCAAACGGGAGAGTATTCTCGCTCGCGCCGAAGAAATAGAGTATAGGATCGATGAAAATAAGTGCCACAGCCATGAAAATGAGGCTTATGGCCGTATTCAGCGTCAGTACGTTGCCCAGTACCTTGTCCGCTGCCTTGTAATTGTTTTGTCCCAGGAGGACTGACATCATGGTAGCTCCTCCAAGTCCGACCAAAGTTCCGAATGCCGTGGAAAGGTTCATCAGAGGAAAAGTGACAGCAAGACCGGATATGGCCAGAGGACCTACTCCGTGGCCAATGAAAATGCTGTCAACCATATTGTAAAGAGATGATGCCGTCTGTGCGATGATCGCAGGCAAAGCATATTGCTTCAGAAGTTTTCCAATACTTTCAGTGCCAAGTTCAACAGGTGCAGAATTGACTTTTGTCATGCTTAATCTTCAGGTTCTTCAACTAATTCTATTTCAAACAACAGTGGTGAATATCCGGGTATGCTGCCACCACTTCCGGAAGTATTGTATCCATAAGGGGACGTAAATATTCCGATACCTTTTTCCATAGGTCTCATGTTCCACAACGTGAGGGCAAATCCCGTGATGATTGAAGAACCATCCATCTGAATGTCAGAATATGAGTCGCCCCATGAGATTTTTGCTGGTGTATAATCCCTTGTGGATGAATACAGGTCATTGTCTTTTGCAACCCTTTCTATATTGGTGTCGAACACCTTGCCATTCAGAAGCCTTCCTATATAATTGATGTAAACGGTGGTGTCAGCCTTGAAGGAAGTGGTATCAACGGGAGCTTTCAGTTGCTTGTAATACATTCCGGTGAAGTTCTTCACGGTGTCAGCTACGGTCATTCCTCCAAAAACATCCTTGTGAGAATTGAAATATGCTCCGATACTGTCAACCTGCCATTGAATCACGTCTTCAACGAAATCCTTGATTCTGAACTCATAGATGCACTCGTCGCTGTCAGCCTCTCTGTTTTCATACTGCTCGGCCGTGTCGTAGTCTTCGTTTGTCATCAGCCATCCCGGAATGGCAACCTTCAGATGGCCTCCGACATGCATGTCTTCGAGAGCTTCCGCCACTCCTTTATATACGGTGCCTGCATACATGTTGATGATCTGAGGACCATAATAGTATGTTTTCTGGTAAGCGCCGAGTTTCCTGGCAGTTTCTTCATCAGTGGAAGAAGTGACGTTACCCTTCAGGTCGGTTACGATGTAATCGGCATAGAGATATCCGTCACCTTCAATCTTTTTGCCATTTCCGTCTTCCTTTTCGATGATTATGCTGCCGAAAGGTGTGGTCTGTGCATTCGGATAATTGACTTCAGCCCAAGCTTTGAAATACCTGATATTTGCCTCATTCGGACCTTGTTTGGCTGTTTTTGCACATCCGCTGACTGCAACAACGACAGCAATCATGGCGATGTGATAGAAAAAATGCTTCATTATTTATTATAAAATCGGTTCAACAAAGTTGCAAAGATACAAAAAACTCAGTCATTGGATATGCTTTCAACCCAGATTTTGTAGAGCAAGGCGGAATTTGCAGGAATTGTGCCAAAAGGTTTGTTCCCAAAACCATATTTGCCCGAAAACAGGATTTCACATTCCTCTCCGGCTTTTACGCCGACAAGACCGTTCCTCAATCCTTCAATGAATCCGCTTTCATTCAGGTGTACGGTCAGAATGTCGTACTCCTTGTCCGTAAGTTCCCATTTAGCATCCGAGGCAGTCTCCTGATGGTTCGTGCAGAACAGATTGTCCTTTGAAATGCTGCCGGAGAAAACGTATCCGGCATAGTAGAATGAAACAGTCCCGTTGACTTTGAGCTCTTCACCCTCGCCTTGTTTTCTTGTGAGTCTGCTCGACCCGTTGTTGTATGTGACAGTCGCTTCCTCTGATGAGGACAATGCTGATTTGATATATTTGTCTATCGTGCTTTCCTGTTTTGAATAGGTCTGTTCGAGTTTCTGCTTTACGCATGAACTTAAAGACAGCATTGAGAAAACGACGATTGCAAAAGTTATTATGTTCTTGAGTTTCATTGTCAATGTTTTTATTCGTTAAGGAACGATTTCATAATTCCGAGAACATAATCCTTTGCCATGGAAATGTCCTTTATATCTTCAGGGAAGATAATCTTTCCGCCCGAGGCATTCTCATGTCCTCCTCCATGGAAGAAGGTTGTAGCGCATCTGTTGGCCGAAGTCCCTTTTTTCGACCTTATCGACACCCTTGCCTTGTCATCTTCTTCCTTAACAAAGATGCTCATCCTGACATCTGCTATGTCCAGCGGGATATTTACAAACCCTTCAGTATCTCCCTCCACGATGTCATATTTCTGCAAGGTCTTCTTGTCCAGCACAATACATGCACCGCCTTCCGGAATTACCACCATGTTGTCCTTGAGCAATGTCCCAAGCAGCCTCATCCTGTTCTCCCTGTAGCTGTGCATCACTTTTTCTATTATTATGTCCCTGTCCACGCCGCATGCAATCAATTCGGATGCCATTACAAGAGTGGAAGGGTAAGTGGAATTGTTGAAATTGTTCGTGTCCGTCGTCATGCCGGTGTATATTGCCGAAGCGCATGGAAGCCCGAGCCGTGAGGCCTCGCCTGCGATATACGGAGTCCTGACCAGGATGTAATAGAGCAGTTCGGATGTCGAGGATATTTCTGTCTCGGAGAATACAAGGTCGAACATTGATTCGTCAGGATTCAGGTGGTGGTCAATCAGAATCTTTGCCGCCTGACTTTCCTGAAGCGCATTCTGCAAACCTTCTGTTCTGTGGCAAGAATTGAAATCGAGACAGAAGATCAGGTCACTCTCCATGAGAGCCTGCTCAGCGCGATTGTCACCGGCTGAATGTACCAGTATGTCTGAAACTTCATCTTCCTGTACCATGAATGCAAGGTTCCGGGGACATTCGCTCGGCAGGACGATGGCAACCCTGGCCTCCACATTCCTTCGGAGGAATCTGTATAAACCAAGCGAACTGCCCATCGCATCTCCATCAGGTTTCACATGTGTCACAATTGAAATATGCCCGGCATTTTCGACCATGGCCATCATTGTCAGAATCGTATGTCCAGAAATATCC
>CAMCIE010000126.1 GCA_945874815.1 uncultured Bacteroidales bacterium | reverse complement strand
ATTTGCCATCCCAAACGCTGCCAACGATAGGGAAGAGAACAGGCGAGTGCCTTTTCCAGAAAGCGGGATCAGCCTGCCACAGGTATTCCACTCCGTTCTTGTTTATGCTGGTAAGTTCAGCGCCATGGTCATCCACTGCAATTGACAGGATATCATTCTTAAGTGTCTGCATAGTATTATTAGTTTAAGGTTATAATCAGGTGTCCGGAATGGCTCAGAAACTGAAAACAGCCATTACAGGATAGTGGTCTGAAATATATGGAATGCCTTCATATTCCTTGTCAAGAACCTGGAATTTCAGACATTTTTCAAATCCTGAATAATAGATATAATCGATGAGCATAGGGCAATTCTCGACAGGACCGTCCCATGTAGGGGCTGAATCGGAGTTGCCGTATTTGCCGAAGCCGTTGAATGAGCCTTTTCCGTCGCTTTCGATGGCTCCTTCACGTGCGCTTGTCATCACCTTGTTCAGTTCGACGAGGTTCTCGCTTGAAGGCGGAATGTTGAAGTCACCGGTCAGTATCATAGGGGCTTTCTTAGGATTCATCTTTGCTATCTCGTTGACTACCAGTGCAAGACCATTCTTGCGTGCCTCTCCGCTGACATGGTCGAGGTGGGTGTTGACATAGAAGAATTCCTTGCCTGATGCCAGATGCGTGAACTTGGTCCAGGTCGCTGTCCTGCGGCAGGCAGCTCCCCAGCCGAAGGATGGCACGTCAGGAGTCTCGCTGAGCCAATATGTGCCCCAGTCAAGAAGTGTGACACGGGTTGTGTCGTAGAAAATGGTCATTCTTTCACCTTTTGCGATGCCGTCATCACGTCCCACTCCCACGTTCTTGTACTTTGGAAGATTCTCCGAGAGATATCTTACCTGCCTTCCCAGAGCTTCCTGAAGGCCGAACACTTCAGGATCCTGTTCCTGAAGCATGGCGATGCTTGCAGGTTTGCGGAATTCCCATGAATTGTCACCGTCATCGGCCGCCCCGTACCTGATGTTGTAGGAAATGACCTTAAGCGTGAGGTCCTGCTTGCCGGAACAGGAAACTGAACTCGCAAGCATACCGACAAGGGATGCTGCAATTAAAAAATATGATAAAAACTTTTTCATTTTAATGCGTTTCTTTTGTCCTTCGTTGCAATTTCGCAAAGGTAGTAAAAAAATGTATTGTCACTCTAGTCTTGTCAATAAACTTGTTTTGGCAATAAGACAATTTTTGCTACTTTTGCGCCCTGAAATCAACGCACTTAACAAAATGGGAGGAATTTTTGGCACTATCGCGAAGGAAAATCCTTGCGTAACTGATTTGTTCTACGGAACTGACTACCATTCACATCTTGGCACGCGTCGTGCCGGCATGGCAACCTACAGCTCTACAGAGGGCTTCTTCAGAAGCATCCACAGCTTGGAATCCAATTATTTCCGTTCCAGATTCGAGGCAGAACTTCCAAAATTCAAGGGAAATTCCGGAATCGGTGTCATCAGCGACACTGATGCCCAGCCTTTGCTGATGAAATCCCACCTCGGACGCTTTGCCATCGTCACTGTTGCGAAGGTGAACAACATGGAGGAAATTTCGGAACATCTTCTGGAGATGAATATGCCTCTGAGCGAGTTCAGCAGCGGAAAAATCAATCAGACCGAGCTGATATCCCTTCTGATTATCCAGGGAAAGGACTTTGTCAGCGGCATCGAGAATGTCAATGACACGGTGAAAGGTTCGTGCACAATGCTGCTTCTGACAGAGGATGGATTGATCGCAGCAAGGGATGCATGGGGCAGGACTCCGCTTGTGATAGGAAAAAAAGACGGAGCTTATGCAGTGGCAAGTGAGACAACGGCTTTCTCCAATCTCGGATACGAAATAGAATATTACATCGGCCCCGGAGAGATTGTCAGGATAACTGCCGACGGCTACCAGACCATAAGGCCGGCAAACAAACAGATGCAGATTTGTTCTTTCCTTTGGATTTATTATGGCTTCCCGACCAGTTTCTACGAAGGAAAGAATGTCGAGGATATGAGGTATGAGACCGGCCGTATCATGGGAAGGGAGGATAAGACAGAGGTTGATTATGCCAGCGGTATCCCTGACAGCGGCATCGGCATGGCCATAGGATATGCTGAAGGACACGGGGTTCCATATAACAGGGGAATATGCAAATATACTCCGACCTGGCCTCGTTCATTCATGCCTGTGAACCAGGAAATGCGCAATCTTGTGGCAAAGATGAAGCTTATCCCGAACTCAGCCATACTGAAGGACAAACGTGTGCTTTTCTGTGACGACAGCATTGTCCGTGGCACTCAGCTCAAGGACAGCACCAAACTCCTCCACGAACTTGGAGCCAGGGAAGTTCACATGAGGATAGCCTGTCCTCCGCTGATCTATGCCTGTCCTTTCGTCAATTTCTCGGCAAGCAAGAGCGAACTTGAACTCATCACCCGCCGTATAATAAAGGATTTCGAAGGTGACAATCCGAAGAATGTTGAGGCATATTCAAAGACCGGCTCACCTGAATATAATAGAATGGTGGCGGAAATTGCCCGTCGCCTGAACCTTGACTCATTGAAATTCAGCACAATAGAATCAATCGTAGAGGCAATCGGCCTGCCTAAATGCCAAATCTGCACCCATTGCTTCGACGGCTCATCCTTCCACAGCCTCAATCCGCAGAAATAATAGCAATGTTTGCACGAGAGGTCCCCATCGACAGAATGATGTAATGCAAGAGGCCGACCCTTCTGGGTCGGCCTCATAAAATTTAGGTGGAACCGTAAGCCGGTTTCTGTTTTATTCTGCCATTTATCTTCGCAACCTACCCCCCGGGAAGAAGCGGGCAGCCTCCTGCACTGCCTTTCGGCTGGTGCTTCCCGGTATATTTGGTCTTGCAGGCCCCGGGGCCGTACCCGTCGCATGTCGCCATACGCCGTCGTGAGCTCTTGCCTCACGTTTTCACCCTTACCCTTTCGGGCGGTAATTTTCTGTTACGGCTTCCAAAAGATTGCTCCCATCAGCGCTTTCCGCTGCGGGGTGCCGTTTCCTGTCCGGACTTTCCTCTGTATTATATACAGCGACAGAACCGTCCCACCTATGTCGCTTGAATCTGATGGTGATTTCTGCGTTATCGCCTTTGCCAGTGTCCTCACAACCAACAGGTTGCTGCGGTACTGTCTATTTATAACCTAATTCACGCTCGCGCTTGTCGTTGCGCGCATTGACCCTGGCAACCTCCTTCTCGAGAGCCGGAGTGATGTCAACACAATTCTTATGGCACTGCATTGACTTTGAATACATCCTGCCAACACAGAAATTGCTGTGCTCACAGGCGCTGCAATGATTCTTGTCAGCCTTCATCTTATTCACGAAGTCAGTATCCTCCAGCACGGCACGGCCCATCTGCAGAAGAGGGAATCCCTCCTCCATAATCTTGTCAGCATCAGCACGGCTTGTGACACCTCCTACATAGATGAAAGGAAAATCCGGCATTGCAGCCTGGAACTTCTTCGCATCCTCGAGGAAGAACAGGTGCTTGAAAGGAACCGTCGGAGCCACAATCCTTCCACCAAGAAGGACACCGGCCTTGAGCCACCACTGCTTCCACGGAAAATAGTGGACGATGGTCTTTACCGGGACCTCACCCCTCATGACATACATAGGCTGCCTGCTCACAAAACCACCGGAAAGCGTAATCGCCTCAATACCAAGATTTCTCAACTCCTTGGCCACCTCGATGAGCTCATCAGTCTCCTGACCGCCCTTGAAACCATCCCTGGTGTTGAGCTTGGCAGTCAGAGCAATCTTGCCTTTTCCAGCCTTCACGACCTCGCTGATGCACATCCTCATGAACCTCATCCTGTTCTCAAGACTTCCGCCGAACTCATCCTTGCGGCGGTTGGTATATGGAGAAAGGAACTGGGATATCAGATAACCATGTCCTGCATGAACCTCCACTGCATCGAAACCGGCCTCAATGCAAAGCTTTGTTGCCTCACCGAAAGACTTCGCAACAAATTCAATGTCTTCCCTGTTCATCTTTCTGTAGAAAGTAGGCGAGTAGAGATTGAATCCGTTGATGGCTCCGATAGGAGTGCAGTGGCATGTGCTTCTGTGAGTCATATTACCGCAATGCCCGAGCTGGATGCTTGCCTTTGCACCCTCGGCATGGATTGCATCAGTGAGTTTCTTCAACTCCGGAACCACTTCCGGACGAAGCCAAAGCTGGCTGTCAAAGGAGATACCGCTTTCACAAACAGCGGCATAGGCAACGGTAGTCATACCTATTCCGCCTCTTGCAACGGCTGTGTGGTAGTCAAAAAGTTCCTGTGTCGGCTTGTTGTTCTTGCACATCGCTTCGAATGCTGCAGAACGTATCGTCCTGTTCCTCAGAGTAACAGGACCAAGCTGATAAGGTGTAAACAATTCGTTCATTTATTAATTCTTCTTTTACCAAATAAACGGAATCAGGTTCTTTTTATGGAGAGCCTTGTATTCCTCACCAAATTCCTGTTCATATTTCTTGGTGAGCGATTTCGCCCTCGGACCAAGGTTCGCAAACGTCCAGATTGCGAAAAGAAGTCCTGCCGGAGACCAGGTCAGTATTGCATAACCCACCCATTCAGTAAGCTCACCGAAATAATTGGCAGAAGTAACATATTTATATAATCCTTTGCGTGGAATATAATGCTTTGTATCTCCAGGCTTGCGCAAGTGCCTGATAATGTGGTCGGACTGCATGTTGATGAACATTCCTGTAAAGAATACCGCCAGTCCGATCAGGAACTGAGGGCTTGTGAGCCAATCAGGACCATACATTCCCTCCGGAGCCTCCCTGTAAAGCCAACCTCCTATGAGATAGGCATTTATCGTATTGAACACCATACCCATCAGCATAACGGCAACAGGCATGCGGCCGTTTCCCCTCAGAAGAAGCGGGAATATGAATGACCTTTGGAAATAATGCAGTAGGAAAAGACCTGCCATTATATAAAGGACAGTCTTGTCGTTACCTGTATCAACTCCGGAAAAAGCGAAACTCAATGTATAATAGAGCAGAAAGAAGAAAGCCGGACACTCCATAAGCACCCATGCAGTCTTGTTGCTGATTTTCGGGCCCCAGTTCGATGTTGAAAGGTAGCCATAGCCGGCATTCAGGAAGAATAAAGCTATGAAAACAATCAAAGCCATCACGGCCATTGAGGATAGTATTATATAATAGGTGTTCATTATAGTTTT
>CAMCIE010000125.1 GCA_945874815.1 uncultured Bacteroidales bacterium | reverse complement strand
AGGATGGTCTGGATGGCCTCTGCAACCACAGCCCAGTTCCTGTCCAGGTCAGCCCTGATGGCATCCTCGTTGAGAATCAGCTTGCCAAGACCCTTCTTCAAGGAATTGAGGGCAATCATCGAATGAGCCAGAGGCATGCCCACATTCCTGAGCACCGTTGAGTCGGTAAGGTCGCGCTGCAGACGTGAAATAGGAAGTTTCATCGAAAGATGTGTGAAAATGGCATCAGCCATTCCGAGGTTTCCTTCAGCATTCTCAAAATCAATCGGATTCACTTTGTGAGGCATTGCGGAAGAACCCACCTCGCCGGCTTTTACCTTCTGGCGGAAATACTCCATTGAAATATATGTCCAGATGTCACGCGCAAAATCAATAAGGATGATGTTGATGCGGCGGAGGCAGTCGAAAATGGCTGCAAGATTGTCGTAATGCTCAATCTGAGTGGTAGGGAAGGACCTCTTGAGGCCAAGTGACGCCACGAACTCATTTCCGAAACCGATCCAGTCGATTCCCGGATAGGCAACCTTGTGCGCATTCATGTTTCCAGTGGCACCTCCGAACTTTGCAGGATAGGTCAGAAGGGCGAACTGCCTGAGCTGTTCCTCAATACGTACGGCATAAACGTTCATTTCCTTTCCTACCCTTGTCGGAGAGGCCGGCTGGCCATGTGTCTTTGCCAGCATGGGGATGTCCTTCCATTGCTCCGCCATCGTCTTGATGGTGCCGAGTACCTCGTTGAGCAAAGGCATGAAGCTACCCTCGATCGCTTCCTTGAGGGAGAGCGGAACGGAAGTGTTGTTGATGTCCTGTGATGTGAGGCCGAAATGGATGAATTCGCTCCATTTGCAAAGCCCAGCTTCTTTGAAGCGGTCTTTGATGAAATACTCCACAGCCTTGACGTCGTGATTTGTCACCTTTTCTATGTCTTTCACCTTGGCTGCGTCTTCAGGAGTCATGTTTCTGTATATGTCCCTGAGGAATTCAAATTTACTCTTGTCGAAATCAGCGAGCTGAGGAAGAGGAATATTGCACAGGGCAATGAAATACTCAATCTCGACGCGTACCCTGTAGCGGATGAGCGCATATTCGCTGAAATACTCCCTAAGTGGTTCTGTCTGACGGGCATACCTGCCGTCGATAGGCGAAACTGCCAAAAGTGAATGACTATCCATGTTCAATATTGTTTTTTCGCCCGCAAAGATATATAATTTCCGGAAATTTCAGCATCCCGGACATGCAAATGCAACACAGAAACCTAGTCTGTGAAGTGGCGTTTGGTGATGATTCGGCAATAAAGCACCTCACCGGCACAGGAAAGGGTCAGGGACAGGGCGACGGACCAGACGGAAGGCCAGACAACCATGCCTATGCAGCAGAATACCAGGCAAGTCGCCAGCGCAATCACCTGATTGATTGCAACATAACGGTATCCTCCGCGAGCCACGAAAACAAATTGCAGGTAGGCGCCTGTGATGAGCATGAAATATATGGTCAGGGACAGAATCAGAGCGACAGGATAGGCAGCAACCATGTCCTTGCCGCCAAGAATCAGCGTTGCAGGGTAACCGAAAATAACAATGCACAGAATCGTTGCAAGGGAAATAAGACGCTCATATCTGAGAATCTTGTTAACCCTTTCCGTCGTGGCCTTGGCGACAACCTCAGGGAAAAGTGCGGCGTTTATCGAGTTGAGGAGCAACTTCGGTATCTGGATAATCTTGTTCGCGAGGTCATAAATGGCCACATCCCTCATGCCGAAGCAAGCTCCGATGACTGCCGTCAGAGTCTTCTCCTTGACGCGTCCGGAAATGGTGGTTACGAAAAACGGCGAAGCCTCTTTATAATATTCCTTCATCTGACTGAAACTGACCCCGACGATGCGGATGCCTTCCATCAGCACGTTCGCTCCTCCGACAAGACTGCCGATGAACATCGTACCGCTGACAATCAGGGCATAGACCATCAGGTCGCCGGCATCTTTCACAAATAGCAGAATCAGCGGAATCTGGCTGACTCGGATTACTGCCTGAAGGATGGAACTGAACTTCATGTTCTTGGTTCCGAGATAATACCACTGAGGATAGAAAGTCTTGTAGAGATTCTGGATAAAGATAACCGCAAAAATCAATATGTTGTTCCTCAGAAGGGGAATGGCCAGGATTATCGGAAGGGCAACGGCAACGGACAGGACAATCAGAAGCAATTTGCAGAACAATACTGTCGAAACAATCTGACTGAGCTTACCTTTGTCTTCCGAATCAAGGGCAACCCTTTTAGTACAAGGGGAGTCGAAGCCGAAATCGATGATGTCCTGGAAATACATCGCTACGGCAAGAAGGAACGCATACAGACCATACTGTTCTGCACCGAGGACCCTGATGACATAGGGATAAATCAGAAATCCTACAAGCGCGCTCACGATATTGAGCGCTGACATGTAGGAATAATTCTGAAGGACCTTGGTGCTTTTCAGCTTGCCCAGTATGTTGTCAAACCTTATCAGAAGTTGATGATTTTATCTTCTACTGGTTTCTTGTACCAGTCCTGATTCTGCTTCTGTGATGTTGCATATTCCCTGAAGCGAGGATAGGCTTCGGTAATGCTGACGTTCTCCTTAGGCCATGACCAGAAACCAGAAATAAGGAGCGCCTTCGGAATCTCGCCTTTTTCAGGAACAGTAATCACATTCTGGCCGACCACAAGCTTGAATGACCTTGCCAAATCTTCAATCTTGTCTCCTTTATGGAATGGAATCTCATGAATTTTCTTGACAGCATACTTCTGCATATATGTATTGGCAATCACATTCTTGCCGTTTTCAACGCTGCCGAGCAGTTCATGAACTTCTCCGAGACGTTCTTCGCCATAGAAAAGAGTTGAACTTACGCTTCCGCCTGTAGCGCATAGCATTACTTCGTAAATGCCTTCATTCTTTCCTTTCCCGGTATAAACAGGCTTGAGTGCAAGAACGACATCATTGAAATCGAAATCCGCCTCCTCACTATTGACCATATCCTCGAATGCAATGGTCCAGATATCAGCGCTCTGGCTGGCAAGTTCCTCATATCCCTCTTCCTTTCCATGGGTAGCTGAGTCGAATTTAGGCGTTTCGGTTAAGGAACCGTCTCCATTGTAGTACTTGTCCTCAGTGATATCCTTGATGAACGGAAGGAGAAGGCCCGGAAGGACACCGTCATTGCCGGGAACCATAACAAAAGCGATATCGTTGCAATCCGGTTCCTTCGCACTGTCGGATGAACCGTCTTCAAGTCCGATGAAACGGAATCCGTCATACACCTTTATGGCTGCCCTGTTCTTTCCGCCGTTCATTGAAATTGTAGTGTGGTTCGGCTTAGTGTTGTCCTTCTTGCAATAGAAACCCACCATATTTCCAACAGGAGCATCCACCTGGAAGGTAAGACCCTTGATCTGTGCGATGCCGCTCAAAGAAGGATCTTCATTGCCAAACTGCCTTTCAATATCCAGGGTGTTGTACTGGTCGTCACCTGTCCTTGTCGCAAAACTGTTGCTTGCCATTCCTCCTATCTTGTCATAATAGCAGAAATTTGCAGGAGTCCATTTCCAGCTCTTGTCTGCCCACATGACTTTAGGAAGTGCGTTGTCAGCGGTATATTCCTGATTATCATAGAAATAGTCATACTTCAATGCATTGATGAGCGGAATGAAAGTGATGTTGCCGGGAGCAGCAGGGTCGTAATAGTAATAACCTACCTCTGCAGACTGGTTTCCAGTGGCACCGTATATTGCTGAAATATAGAATATTCCGTTTGACTGGAGCTCGAAATTGGTAATCTGCCCGTTATTTGTTGCTGACTGGTCTTCAGGAATGGCCATGTTTATATCACGCCACAGCCATGCAGGGAAGGATGTGTAACCATAGATTTTTGCATTCCTGCCAGTTCTCGGGTCAACGAGGGTCTCAGCGGTGAGAACCTTCTTCTTTTCTTCCGTCATGGGTGCAGCATCGGCCTTAGTGCCAAGGCTTGCAAAGCTAACGCTTGCCTTGCCGCTCTGGAGTGAGGCGTTGCTGACTGACTGCCAAACAGTTCCCTCTGCGCTCTCGCTGCAAATGGCCAGACCATATTCAAGACCGCCGGGGATATTGAACTCGATTGTAGCAGACGAAGATACTTCTTCGCGTGCGAGCAGCACACGTCTTGCCTCTCCGAGTGAATAGATGCTGATGGTCGCATTGCCGGCATCCCTGATCTCTATGCTTGCAGGAGTACTTGCCTCCCAGGTCTGTTCCGGATCGACTGAGCCGATGGCCTCAACCCATCTGAGCTCATAATCTATTACATCTTTTGTCTTAAAGTTATCCGGCTTTCTCAAGTCGTTGCAGGATACAAGGCCCGCAATCATCAACAAAGAAACAACAATTGATTTTTTCATAAAACTTTCATTTTATTCTCCACCACAATCCAATAATCCAATAAGGCTGCAAAATTAGAATTTTTTTAAATAACCTGTTTCTTTTGTGATGAAAAAAGACTAATTTTGTACACTTTTAAACACGATTATCTGATTATATGACTGGACAATCTGAAAAACTTGGAATGACTCTGGCTGCATCCGACGTGATGAAGGACCTTGAAATAGGAGTCTGGGCGTTGGAATTGGTTGAGGGTCAGAAGCCAAGGATGTTTGGTGACACAATCATGAGAGAGCTTCTGGGCTGCCCGGAAGTACTCGATCCCGAAAAAATATATGAATTATGGCACGCAGGCATAGACGAGGATGCCGATGCCTTGCTCTCTGACAACCTTTCGAGAATGATCGAAGGAAAGGTTTCCGAGGTGCAGTATTCATGGAGGCATCCTGACGGGTCATTGCGCATAATACGATGCGGAGGCCAAAGGAACTGGTCTTTCACCGAAGGCATCCGTTGCGAGGGAACCCACAGGGATATGACGGAGGTGGTTCATATAGACGAGGAAAGGATCAGCCGCCAGTCCATTATCAGGAGTTATTACAACTATTACAATTACAGAGAGGCCCTGGTGATTCTCCTTGTCAACATGGAGAGCGGAATATATACAACTGTCAAGCGACACCCCCGTGTGGATGAGAGAGTTCCTCTCAAGGATGAAGGAAACTTGTCAGAGTATCTGAAACATGCTATTGAGGTGTTTGCTGACGATGGTCTGGATAAGACATTGCTCAATTTCCAGGATTTCTCATTCCTGGCGGCGGTAATGGACCTCCTGTTGCTGCTGCTG
>CAMCIE010000124.1 GCA_945874815.1 uncultured Bacteroidales bacterium | reverse complement strand
CCCTTGCTCCATCGATGAACGCCTGTCTTTTGATGGTTGCAGATGAGAACTCGTCAATATCTTCCGGGTGGCCTACGTAATCATCTGCCCTTTGCTGTATCGTCTTCATATTTTATCCTACGTTAAACCTTGAAATTATCCGCAAGTTCATCAAGTCCACACAAGCGAAGTGCGTGTTGCAGTTTGTGGGCTGAATCAAGTTTGATTTGATTGATGTCATAGCATTGGAATCTTCCATTCCATTTTTCAATGATGAAATTAACTTCATAGTGCAGCCACTTATCCTCTGTATCAAACCACCACCCATTCTTCTCAAGGATTTCGGGAGTGAGTGGGATAGGCTCAGGACGGTCGTCCTTGTCATCGAACTCCCAAGGGTCGCCTTCATTGCCCTCAAAGGTAGCATAGGCATAATCATCGCCCACGCCTATTATCTGCGACTGGAAACCGTTCTTGTCCTGGATCCAATCCAAAATTTGAAGTTCCTTGCATTTCATATTTCTTCATCCGTCAATGGCTTAAAAATTATGTACTTGTGGTCTTTCCTATATTTTGCATTACAATCTCCATGTGTATCATCGTGATCCCAGCAGCAAATGTTATTATCGTGATAGTAGCATCCGCGGCAGTCAGCGGTCTGGACTTCCACAACCCTCGCCTTTATGTCATAAGGCGGCAGGGTTACTATTTCGCCTTTCTTGTGTTCCATTGCTATTCCTCCATCGCTTTTCTAAAACCATCAAGACTCGCATCAGTGAGAACATTCCTTGCTTTAAGCCAATCGCAGGCCTTGTCAATATCAATCCGATTCTGCTCCTTCGCACCTTCAACATAACCCATATAAAGTCCTTCTGAATATCCATCATCATCGTAGCCTTCAGATGCTAATTTTGCCCTTTCTTCTATTGTTTTCATACCAAATACTCCTTGTTAAAATGTCCTACCTTGATTAAATCTTCAATTCCTTCGATAAGGGTATCGTATATGTTTTCCTTGTGGTAATAGGAGAATCCAGCATACTTAATACTATATCCGCTTGGGTAACCTTTTGTCAGCGTGAAGATATTATCAAAACGTCCTTCTGGAACTATGTCAAGTGGCATCATTTCAATCAGCCTTCCAAGCGACCAAGCGGGAAAATCATCAGTAAATATTCCAAAATGATCATCATCATAACCAGGCCATATTCTATATCCTATGCCCTCTGTGCCATTATGAAAAGCAGCATAAAACATATCCGCAGTCTCCTTCTTGAGCCCTAATGCCAAGAGGCGTTCTGACTGCTCTCTTGTTGTGCATAACTGTGAATTGAAATTAAATTTAGTTTCCATAACTATTCCTCCCATTAGATTTTGACGGTTGCTATTACTTTATCGCCTCCATTCTGTCTGGCTTCTTCTTCTGAATCGTATATAAACCCGCAATACATCTCATTACTTTTCAGGCCTATAACATTTACCCATCCTTCGTGTTTTTCCGGAGCGAAGAAGAGGTCGTTCTTTGATGTTTCATTACAATAATAAGCACCATCATTTGTATATGTTAAGACTTGAAAATTGCCATTGTATGATTTTACTAATGCGACAATTGGATAATCATCCTTCATGTCAGTGCATAAAATTCTGTTTACATCTCTGCCTTCCCTCGTCACCACCTTCCTTGAGGGGTTCTTGAGGTATTCTTCTAAATTGAACTGTTTCATAACTTACTCATTCAAAATCCTTTCTGCCGAACTCGAGGACGACTCTCTCGGCATCATCAACCTTCTGGAGCAGGACAACCTGATTGCAGCTCCTCTTGACCATTATCAGGTCGTATGCGAGCCTGCGAACCTCGTCAAAGGTCATATCTCCGAACCTCTTGTCGTTGAATGTAGAGTCAAGGGTGAAGATTACTTCGTCTGCTTTCATACTTCAATCTCCTTCAGCTTTTCGATTAACTTTTCATACTTCATTTCTTTCCCATTGAGCATATACCTCTTTCTCGTTTTCGCGCCCTTTTTCACGAAGCCAACTCTATCCCTTGGGACCTCTGCTTGCATATGAAGGTCAAACGGCACATTCACTGCAACGTATTGGGTCAGATAGTAATCCTTCATCGTTAAGTGCAGGATTTCCTTGAATTTGATTGCTTTGATTTGTTCGTCTGTCATTGCTTTACAGTTTGAAATTGTCCGCTATCTCCGAAAGTCCGACGAGCCGCAGTGCTTGCTGGAGGGTATGAACGTAAAGTTCTCCCCTTATGGTTGCCGAGCTTCCTCTGCCATCCTCCCGTTTCACGCAATCGATGTAGCATATCTTTCGGCCCTCTGATATTTCCCTCCATTCCACACAGACGCAGTACTCAGAGGAATAGCTTCCAAGAATCGAACGATAGAAAGGCCCGTAGTCTTTCTCATACCTGAATCCGTTGGCATCAAGCATCTCCTTGGTCAGCGGAATGCCCTCCGGCTGGTCGTCCTTGTCGTCGAACTCCCAAGGGTCGCCTTTATTGCCCTCAAAGGTAGCATAGGCATAATCATCGCCCACGCCTATTATCTGCCACTGGAAACCGTTGTGGTCCCGTCAAGCCAATAACTCCGAGTCTGCTTGAACCAATCACACGCCTTTCTGGTGTCAATAGACTTCTGGTGTCGCATGGCATCACGCAGGGCTCTCACTATTGTGTCGATGTGATATTCCTGTATGAGAGGGAGCATGTTATATAGGTCCCTCGCTCTTTCTTCGATTGTTTTCATTCGCTGTAACATTTAATACGCTTATCGTGATTCATAATATCATAAAGCAGTCTATTGATTTCTACTCCCTTTGCCGGGCGTATGTTGCCAGTCTTTTGCCAGTTGCCATAGCCGGAGTTCTTGCGAAGTTCGTTCTCATAATATCCGATTACAACACCATAACCGTCGGCATTGACATAACCATCGTGAATGAAGGCGTGTTTGCCGTCAAACAGATACTGGCCTATTTCATATTCACTTCTTTTCATAACTATTCCTCCTTTCTTTCAAAATGCTCGCATGCGAGTTGTGAGGCATTGTGGCATTGGAAGTTCTACATCGAACCGACCCGTCAAGTCCATGAGCCGTATACATGCATCGGCCATCTCGTCCTCGAAGGTGTCCTTCACTCTCAGGAGGAATGCCGTGTCCTCTGTGCATCCACTCTCCATGACCAGCTTCTCGTACTTGTTCCGGTCGGCGAACTTGCCCTTTCGGTATGCCTGCACCGCCTCTGCGAGCTCGGTGATTACCAGCATCAGATAATGCCTGATGTCGTGCTCTTCATTCCAGAAGCCGTGCCTTACCGCATTCTCGTGCGCTTCCTTGCAGAGCTCCCTGATGTCTTCGATTTTCATTGGTTTCTTTTCCATTTCTATTTTGTTTTGATTTGAATTGATTCCGTCTCCCGGTAACTTACCGGGTATCTCTCCCTGACCATCCTCTCCGCAGCGTTGGCGGTGGTGGCCCTGACGGTCATTGTCTTCCGGCTGCCGTCAGTCAGCCTTATCGCTATGTCGTAGGTGTTCATCCTTTGTAGTCTTCAAATCTTTTGCACTTTGCGAAAATAAATCTGTTGTTGACCCACCTTGCGAGCCTCTTGTACTGGTAGTTGCAATGCTCCTTGTCGTAAACCATAACATATGGCCAATACCCAAGGTCTCTCAAAGTGTATATCCTATCCAAGTCCTGCTCAAGCGTAGTGCTGAAATTGACCAGCGTATAGACTATCGCATTATGAGTGTTAGGCGTATGCTTTGAAACCTCAGCATATAGCTTCAACTTCGGCAGCACCTTGTCCTTGTCCTCGTAGCGGTCCCATGCGAAATGAATCTCCTTGATCCTGATGCGGTCAAGCATCAAGGCCTTCTCCTCGGTCATCATCCTGATGTCAAGCCCCTGGTTGAAGTCAACGTAGGCTCCGGAGTCCATGAGCTGCATAAGCAGGTCTTTCCAGTCCGGACAAGCAAGAATGTTGGGGTCGCAGAGGACAATGTTCTTCTGGCCTCGCCAGAACTCCGAAAGGTCTGCCACCTTCCTGCTGGTTCGTCCCTCCTTCTTCCCCACTATGCAGAAGTCGCATCCTCTCGGGCATCCTCTTGTCAGAAAGCCGTAGGCGGTGTCTCTCGTCATCTCCGGATAGAGAGAGTAGTCCGGATAGACATGTTCCATTGCCGCATCAAGAGGAGTATCAAGCAAACAGTCGTAATGTTCTCGCCCCCACCTGGTCGAAATAGCATAGCCGGAGCCTCCCTTTATCACCTCATCGGCATTGATGTAGAAGCAGTAGTCCTCGCTGAAGGAGAAGACCTTGCTCATATACACCCTGTCGTAATGTCCTCCGAAGATGTGGTCGTACCATGAGACATCATCACCCTGCGCCTTGTGGTATGCGGAAATCTTCATCAGGGCAATGTTCGGGAAGTTGTGGCTATCCACGTCTATAAGCCCTATCCTTTTCATCCTTTATCCTGTACAATCACTAATCTTGTCCCTTCGATAAACTTGAAAGTCCATATCTCTTCAAAATCTTCTTCCTCCTCCACGTCTCCCTCAATGATGCCCTGCGCTTCTCCTTGGTCTCCGGGCTTTCCTTGTGCCCCGGCTTGAACTCGCCTTCGGGGTTATATCGGACACCCTTGACGAACTGGGTCCCGAAATTGCCCTTCCGCTTCAAGGCGGAGGAAATCCGCTCGGATATGGTCCTTGCGTTTATCTCAAGGAAGTCCGGAGCCTTCTCAAGCCCGAGTTCGGAAGCCTTCCTGGTCAAAGTACGCATGCTCACGCCGATTAGACTGCTCAGCGAAAGGTTGGTCATCGTCGGGTAGTAGGTCTTCAGAAGGTCGAGCATGCTTTCGGTCCAGACTATGCCGTAGCTCCTCTTCTTGAGCCCGAGGACGTGAGCCTTGCAGATGACCGCATTCTGCGTCCTTCTGAGCATCTTGGCCACCTCCTCGGTCCTGCGCCTTGGGAACTCGTGCCGCAAGATATACTCGTCATTGTATGTCCAGGGTCTGTCTTTCGGGTTCATCGCAATATGAATCTCTTGTAGTCGTCCTCCGTGAACCTCCCCTGCTCCTTGAAGCGGTCGATGTACCTCTCAATCTTCGAGAGCACCCCGTCAGCCTTTCCCTTGTCGCAGAGCTTCATCACGAGCCTTGCTATGTCGTTCGCGCTTCTGCTGAAGCTGTCCAAACTCTCCACACCGCCATACCCGAAGGTGTACTGCTCAAACTTGCTTCGCAGGGATTTCTCGTACTCCGCCATGCACATCCTCACGAGCTGGCAGTACCGCGCCATGCCGG
>CAMCIE010000123.1 GCA_945874815.1 uncultured Bacteroidales bacterium | reverse complement strand
CGCGACCCCAACCTTGGCAAGGTTGTGCTCTACCAACTGAGCTATTTCCGCGTGTCCGTCATTTGTGTAACGGGATTGCAAAGGTACGACTTTTTTTTATTCCTGCAAGTGTTTTGCAAGATTTTTTGCAAAAAAATCACACATTTTGACGAAATCACCACTCTTTTTACTCTCCAAAGAGGTATTTTCTCTGTTCCGGAGTGAGAACATCGATCTCGCATCCCCAATAATTCAGTTTACGGGATGCAACGTCCCTGTCAATCTCAACAGGGACGTCATTGACCATCTTACCCTTTTCCCTTGCCACTTTGTCGCGATTTTCTACAAGGTATTTTGCAGTGAGGGCCTGGATAGCAAACGACATGTCCATAATCTCCGCAGGATGTCCGTCACCTGCTGCAAGATTGACAAGGCGTCCCTCAGCAAGTATATATATGGTATTCCCATTGGAAAGTTTATATCCCATGATATTTTTTCGGGCCTGTTTTTCACTGACAGCCATAGCCCTGAGGGCAGCTACATCAACCTCACAGTCGAAATGTCCGGCATTGCAGCAGATGGCACCATCCTTCATGCTGAGGAAATGGTTCTCAGTAATGACACCGTCACATCCGGTCACCGTAATAAAAAAGTCACCAAGCTTTGCGGCCTGATCCATTTTCATCACTTTGAATCCATCCATAACCGCTTCCATAGCCTTGATTGGATCCACCTCGGTAATGATAACCTCTGCGCCAAGACCTTTTGCACGCATCGCAACACCTTTTCCGCACCAGCCATAGCCGGCAACCACTACATTCTTACCTGCAACGATAAGGTTGGTCGTACGGTTTATGCCATCCCAGACAGACTGGCCGGTACCATAACGATTGTCAAACAAATGCTTAGAATCAGCATTGTTCACAAGCATCATCGGGAACTCCAAGGCTCCGGCCTTATTCAAAGCCACAAGTCTGAGAATACCGGTTGTAGTCTCCTCGCATCCGCCGATTACCTCCGGTATCAAATGCCTGTATTCGGCATGCATCATATTAACCAGATCTCCACCATCATCAATGATGATATTCGGGCCGATTTCCAAAACCCTTCTGATGTGGTCTTCATATTCCTGAGCCGTGGCTCCATACCATGCAAAAACATTCAGCCCCTCATGAACGAGAGCTGCCGCAACGTCATCCTGAGTGGAAAGCGGATTGCTTCCCGTCACATACATATTGGCTCCACCTGAGGCCAACACTTCACATAGGTATGCGGTCTTAGCTTCAAGATGTACGGAGAGAGCAACCTTCAGTCCTTTGAAAGGAAGAGTCTCTTTAAACTCTTTTTCCAAACCGTTCAGAAGAGGCATGTGATGCCTTACCCAGTCTATTTTCATGCGACCTTCAGGCCAAAGTTCAGGATTTCTTATTTCTCTTGCCATATTATTTCAGGATTGTCCGCAGGGGCGGGATTAGTAATTCGGCTGCAAAGATAGATTTTTTTGACCACAAAAACGGTTCTTTTGCCACAATGCCTGCCAATTTAGACAAAAGTTCCCCCAATCTGTTGCGGTTTAGGATGCATATAGATAATTTTGCACAGAATTCAGATTTGAAATTCAGATCTGCAGAACCAGGATTATTAATTAATTTTAAATAAGAGACATGGGACTTCTTGACGGAAAGGTCGCACTCATCACAGGTGCGGCAAGAGGTATCGGAAAGGCAATTGCCTTGAAATATGCATCGGAAGGTGCTGACATTGCTTTCACCGACCTTGTGATCAATGAGGCAGCAGAAGCTACCTTGAAGGAAATCGAAGCATTTGGAGTAAAGGCAAAAGCTTATGCATCGAATGCTGCTGATTTCGAGCAGACTCATACTGTGGTAAATGAGATATTGAATGAATTCGGTCACATTGACATTCTGGTGAACAATGCCGGAATCACAAAGGATGGACTCATGATGAGAATGTCTGAGCAACAGTGGGACGCGGTACTTACAGTCAACCTCAAATCCGCATTCAATTTCATCCATGCCTGCACACCAATTATGGCTAAACAGCGTGGAGGAAGCATCATCAACATGTCATCCGTTGTCGGAGTGTCAGGAAATGCCGGACAGTGCAACTATTCAGCTTCTAAAGCCGGCCTGATCGGCCTTGCAAAATCCATTGCAAAAGAGATGGGCCCACGCGGAATCCGCGCAAATTGCATCGCCCCCGGCTTCATCATCACTGACATGACCAACGCCCTTCCGGAAAAGGTCCGTCAGGAATGGGAAACAAAAATACCTCTCAGACGTGGTGGTACACCTGAGGATGTCGCAAATGTGGCACTTTTCCTCGGAAGTGATTTATCATCATACGTGAGCGGACAGGTTATACATTGCTGCGGTGCGATGAACTGCTGATCATATTTAACATCGCATCTGCGCTGAACCTAAACCGATCCCGGAGCCTGGCTGAAAAGCCGGGCTCCATTTTTTTGTCACATTTTTCTGTTTTAATCAGTCATGTCAACTTTTAAGCGATTTTTCCGGATAATCCTTAATAACTTGGCGGCATGAAACGAAATGGTTTGGCATATCTGGCGGAACTTGTCTTCCACGCACTCAGGGCTCTTGCAGATGTCCTGATGCCGCGCTTTTGTCTGGTCTGCGGCAAACGCCTGCTTGTCGGTGAGAGAAAATTGTGTCTGACTTGCATGGCAGACATTCCTTATACTTTATTCGAGAAGCGGAGTCGCAATCCGATGGCGGATAAGCTCAACCTCCTCATTGCTGAAGATGGTGGTCCCAAGTGTGAGTACAGTTATGCGACAGCATTGTTCCTATACAGCAATGCTGCCGGTTACAGGCATATTCCACATCAGATAAAATATCATTCAGACTTGTCTCTGGGAGGGATGTTCGGGCGTATCCTTGGAGACAGAATTGCTTCAAGCCCTCATTTCCAAGACATTGACGCAGTCATTCCAGTTCCGCTTCACTGGACAAGGCAATTTGCCAGAGGATACAATCAGGCAGAAGTCATTGCGAAGGAGATTGCCCGTCAGACAGGCAAGCCGCTTCGGACAGATTTGTTATACCGATGCCGGAGGACAAAAACTCAGACAAAACTGGATATACAAGATAAAGCAGCGAATGTTTCAGGAGCCTTTGCAATCAGACGTGGAGCATCGGCAGAAGGAATATCACATGCCTTGATTGTGGATGACACATTTACCACAGGATCGACAGTATATTCCTGTTACAAGATATTGAGGACGGCCCTTCCTCCCCCTGCAAGAATCAGCGTCGCTTGTCTCTGCTACGTCGGATAACTATTTTGCTACGTGGGATGAAATAGTATTTGACAACATCATTGGCGACATCATCATTATTCACTATGACATAATCGGCCTTGCGACAAGCCCTTTTGTAACGGATATTGTAATAATGGCGCTGCAACCAGTTGTATCGATGATGTCTTTGGCTGAGAAAACTCAAATCTTCGACTGGAGCGACCTTGTGTCCATCTATTTTTATAATATAATGCCTCATGATATGTCCATCCAGATATGCAAATTTATATTATTTTTGCGAAGTGTATCATTTCTGCATGTAATAATATGAATAATATGAAAAATATATCATTCGGATACATATTCTTATGTTTGGTCATCAGTTTGGCCATTTTACTTCCTTTCAATGCGGAAGGCCAGACTCCGATACCTGACTTCAACGTAAGACAGTCAATGGACACTGATTTCATGCTCATGAGACAGAATGAGATTCCGACATTCCGTCACACTTATGATGACTGGATTCAGTATGCCCCGGGAGTTGCCGTGGTTGGACTGAAAGTCGCGGGATTGCCGGGAATGACCAAGGTTGGAAGGTTTGCAGTATCCAGTGCATTTTCCGTAGCCATCATGACTGCGGTGGTCAACGGCGTGAAATACACCGTCAAAAGGGAAAGGCCGGACTTGAGCGCAAAAAACTCATTTCCGTCAGGACACTCTGCAACAACATTCATGACCGCGACAATCCTGCACAAGGAATATGGGTGGAAATATCCATGGATCAGCATTCTGGGCTATACGACAGCGACTGTGACAGGGGCCTCCAGAATTCTGAACAACAAGCATTGGATGAGCGACATAATCGGCGGAGCAGCGATTGGCATAGGCAGCGTCCATCTCGGATATTACCTTACAGGGTTGATATTCAAGGAGAAAGGCCTGCAGGAAGGATGGCACAGACATCTGGTTTATATAGACGACAATCACAAATACTGGGGTGCGGACCTCAAATGCGGACGGCGATTCATCCTGTCGGACAAAGACAATAAGGATAATTCCATTTTACCATTCAGGGGATCTGCGGCATCGGCGGAGGTGGAGATTCCACTGATGCCAATGACTGGAATCATTGCCAATCTTGGATGCAACTCATTGGTTTTCAAGAATAACACATCGATGAATGCATATAATGCGCTTGCCGGTCTGTATTGGAGTCTCCCGTTTGCCCGGATTCTGGAAGTGCAGGCTAAGGGAGCAATAGGATATGCCTGGCATAAATTGGGAAACGGCATTGATGTGCAACTAACGGCGTCTTTCAATATCCTTGCGGGTGAGAATTTCAAAATGAAGGCTTTCGCCGAATATGAAACTTTCAGTTTCTCTGAGCAAAAGCCTTTCCTGAATTCATTTGTCCTGGGTTGGTCCACCGGATTCTGCTGGTAGGACTTTGGAACTATACTACGCGTACTTTGAAGATTGCTTTGTGGATTGTTCCTTCACCGATAAGAGGAGCATGTGCCATTTCCGGTGCGAAAGTGATCACCTCACCAATCCCGGCTTCGATTGTCTGCTCAACAGGGTCTGAATAGAAGAGTATATCTTTCACAGGGTCCATTTCGCCAAGAGGTTCCTTGCATTCGCTGCGTGGTTTGACACCGAAGATTTCACCTTTTGACAGTGGAATCTGTATGTCGATGTACTTGTCATGCACTTCCAGACGTGCCTGCTGAGGTGTTTTCATGTTAGAATCGACAATATTGACAAATAGATTTTCTCCGTCGATGAAATGCTTTCCATTCTCAAGAGCATTGAGGTCTGTAGTGTGGATGAACTCCATTGCTTTGGCATAATAGGGGTTCTGCATCAATTTTTCTTCCATAACAAGAGGGTTGTTTGATTAAACGGTATAAATTATTTGTGCGAATCTACAAAATTTGTCTTACCTTTGCAACGGATTGCTCTGGTGTTGGAATTGGTAGACAAGAGGGACTTAAAATCCCTTGCCCTGAAAGGGCGTACGGGTTCGATCCCCGTCCGGAGCACCATGCCCCTTC
>CAMCIE010000122.1 GCA_945874815.1 uncultured Bacteroidales bacterium | reverse complement strand
GATATCGCCCTCCTTTGGAAGATCGCAGCCCGCAGGAAGCAGCTTCAGCAGGTCAGCCTTGTTGACGGATGTGACTGTAGGAAGCAGAGACCTCGCAATCAACACCTCATTGAGGTAGATGTTGTTCATGTTCTGTTTCTTCACCAACTCGGCCACAAGGTTGATCCAGTCTATGCCCAGACCATCAATCCAGTAGATAACGTCAATATCCTTTCTTGAACCCAATGTTGAGCGGGTCGTCTTCAATGACTGATACCACTTCAAGAATGACGGTGTCGATCCATTGAGCTGTGCCAGATTTTCTGCTAACTCTGGTGATATTGCATCGGCAATTTTTGAAGCCTTGTATTTCTCAATATAGTCAACTGCCCAGTCAGCACCACTCTGTACTGCACATTCTGTTGAATGAAGGTAGTAGTATAGCTCAGGATAGAAATCCTTGATTGCGTCAATCTTGATATGGCCTTCGCCAATCCATGATATTGCAAGACGCTTCTCTTCATCAGAGATTCTGGTGAACAGTTTGATTGCCTGAATATAGCCTTCCTCCTGGGCAGCTTTCTCCAGCTTCCTCAGAACTCGACCAATGATTTCCTCCGGAAGTTTTCTGTCGCGTTTTGCTGCCTCCGCAAGTATATATGCTCTGCACTCGATGTTCTCCTCCGCTGACGGAATGGTGTCCGCTACTGCAGAGAAGAGCTCAATATCATTATACTGTGTGAGGGTAGATGTGATTCCCTCCAGATAAGTGCCTTTGAACTCGATAGCCATATACCTACACGCAAGCCAGTGGCTGTAGCAATCAGGATGTTCGAACCAGAGTCTGGTGAAAGTCTGGTATGAGTCAATTTCCTGCACGGAGAAGTGCTTGTGCACGAATCTGCGGAAGTCGAACTTCTTTGTCAGGTCCACCTCTTTTGCAAGAGTTCCCCAATAATCGATTTCATCCTCTTTGAAAGGTACGCCCATGAGATTAAGCTGCAATCCCTTTGTCAGGAACTCATGCACGTTGTTACAGGTGATAATCTGGAAAGCGTTGTCCGGCTTCGCATAGCATGAATATGAGAAGAGTGACTTGGATTCACACAGGATGTTCTGCTTACCAATAGCATCCTGGTTCTTCCACAAATCCACCCATGACTTGACATCTTTGATGCGATAGTAGCTGTCCTCATATCCTGTTACGCCATAGCTGGTGTTATCGGTCAGAATCAGACGCTGTACGGCCTCGCTTTCGTCGCTGTGCGTGTACCAAATGAAGATCTGCTGGTCCTCCTTGAATGTGGACATCTTAGCCTCAAGACCTACGATAGGAATATAAACACGCTGGTGCATATCCCAAGCCTTATCGGTACTCTCAATGCCTTTAATTGTCCTGATGAGGGCATCGAACTCCTTGTTCTCGATGTTGTCATAGAAACGGGCAACTTCAGAGAACGGAGTGATTACAAGGTCTCCTCCGTCAAGGTTCTTGATATATTTATCAATCTCGCTTGCAAGCTTCTGATGCGTAATCAGGATATCCGGATAATCCGCATCAATCCATGACTGGATGCTGGCGCTCTTGACCTTCATGTCAGTCGCCATCCTCAGCGTGAAAGCATACTGGTCGCGGAAGCTGTCAAACAAAACAAAGCGGATAGGGTAGCGATTCAAAGTGGATGAATTGCTACCGTTGGCCTCTTTGTCTGCCTTGATAGTTTCAAACAGGCTATCTATGCTGTCAAAATCTTTATACATATTTGAGAATAGTCTCTATGATTAAGTCATTCTCGCTCTCACAAAGTCTCTCTATTGCTCGTTTGATGCTCTCTGCATCGGTCTCGCTAAGTTTCTTCTTGGCCTTCTCTTTGGTTGAGGCTGTAGAATTGCCGCCAAATCCGCCCTGGCCACCAGGAGTCCAGCTGCCGCCGCCAAATCCTCCGGCAGTATCTGTTTGACCACCGGCAGGTGCAGGTTGTGGCTGAGGCTGGAAGCTCTTCTCAATTCTCCAGTTCTTAACCTGTGACTCCACTTCGGATTCAGTCCAACGGCCAATCTCGCCCTGCAGGTGTTTCTTGATGTAGTCATAAACCTCATCAAGCTCGGCATCGCTTACGTGTGCAACGGCATCATTCTTAACGTATGTCTCGAAGCCCATCTTGAAATTCTCCTCAGTTACAAGGAGCATGGTCATGTCAATCTCAAGATTCTTGAGCTGACCAGCTGTTGTTCCGATGAGGTCCTGGTTTGCAAGACCGTTTGGATCGCATACCTTTGTGATGTTATCAATGAGAGGGATAAGATTTTCTGAGCAACCTGAATACTTCAAGCTCCAAAGAGGGAAACCCTTGCGGTTGCAGTACTCAAGAACTGCCCACCTTGCGTCTGTAAGGCTGGACACATCCTTGTAGCCAGGAAGTTTCTTGAGCTGGAAGACGTTGATGAACCTCTTGCAAAGGTCAGAGGACTCTTTGGACTCAAACATGAAATTCAGTTTGTTGCTCTTCTTGCCGTCCTCCCAAGCTTTGAACATCTCGCAAACATCATCCACAACGTGACGTGCCTCTCTAGGCTTGCCGCTTGTGTCGAAGATCTGCTTAACATATTTCCTCATGCCAAAGGCTACCATAGCCATGCCGGCGTATGACTGGAAGAGACCGTAAGGAGGTCTCGAGAGTGCTTCAAGCTTCTCGCCAAGGTTAAATTCCTGGTTCCTGTTTGTCTTGCTGAATACTCCGTCGATGTAATCACACACCTTTTTCAGAGGATGGTTTACATCAACATCGTCCTTCCATGCAAGATCGTTGTCAACGCTGTCCTGAAGCAGGTACTCAACGTGCTTACCCTGACCGCCAACTTTGTTGATGACCTCATCCTTTGTATTGAACTGAAGGATGGCGTCAACAGCTGTCTTAACGGCGGCTTTCTTCCAGTAGGTCTTTGAGTATTTTGAGAGGATGATTTGGAGTGACTCAGGACCATTTGTGAAGATCATTGGTGCAACGCAATTATTTACGGTGCTGACGAACTTGATGCCGGCACATGTGTCTTCCTCACCATTGATATAGTATGTAAAGTTGCCGCTCTTGATTCTGGCAACCCACTCTTTCACAAGCTTGGTCGCATTGTCGATACAAGTCTCTTGCTGAGGGCCAAGACCATGACGCTGCGCACAGTTTGCATTGGCCATGAAGTCAATGAACCTGTCGTAGTTTGGCTGCTCGAGAGTTGAATCAAATACGACCATGAGCATATCCTTGAGCCTTCCATTCTGGGTATTATTGTGAGCAACGCCTTTCAGGAAGTTGAGCTCATCAAAAGTCTTCGCAACAAGAACTGCAATGAAAATCTCATATCCCTTGGCTGACTTGTAACCGTTCTCAATTTTGTTCAACAGAGTGAACTCATTTGTCTGCTGACTATATATCTCAATCTTGAAAGGTCGTGCAATATTTGTCCACGCTTTGTTCAATTCAGTCTGAGCAATGTCACTATATTTAGCTACTTGGTCAGTAAACTTAAACTGGCCTGATTCGAGCTCAGTTTTGATTTTTGCAACTTCATCTGCAGGGAGTGCACTGAACTGTATAGAGAACAATCCGTCAGGAAGTTTCTGAATGATACTCTTTGTGTTGAAGAATTCAAGAATATCGTCAATGTTACTCTCAATAGCGGTTCCAATGAAAAGGTTCTTGATGTTCTCCTCCGAAGGCGTTACAGTGTCGTGGTGGGCAATGTTGTTAAGAGCATTAAGCAGCAGAATGCCTTTGAACACGGCAGCATACTGAGGCCCCATGTGTTCAACTGTTTTGTGATGAGAGTTGTATCTCTCCGTAACAGCTCCGAATTTCTGGGTATCTTCATTGAATGCATCAACTACATAATCCCAAAGATAGTCAGGAGTTATAGTGTCATAGTTCTGATATGCTTCTTCGCTGTTGAAGAATTCTCTTACGGCATCACAGGCAAGGAACTCAAATACGCTTCGGCTTGAAGAACCTGCCTCACGAGCATAGAATGTAGCCAGGTTGGCAGTTGCTGGGTGAAGAGGATAAAGGTTCTGGATATCTCTCTTTGTATCTTCCTTCTGATTTGATTCAGCAGTAAAGATGTCAAGAAGCCCACTGTGAGAATCAAAGAACTCTGAAACCAATTTTGCGTGAGCTTCATCATCCACGATGTTGAACTTTCTGGACATAATCTTGAAAGCAGACACCTGTGCCATGTTGTATGGCATGTAATGGTAACGTCCGATTGTCTGGTTTCTTTTCTCTTCGTTAAGAAGGTTGAGCGCTGAAGGGTGTGAAATGAGCAGGAAGTAACTGTCGTTTTCCTCCTTCATCATGTTTTCAGCTATTTCCTGCAGACGACCGAGAAGTCGTTCTCCAATGGCAGATTTTCCAATTTCAGTAAATTCGTCCCAAATAATAAGAAGTCCGTCCGCAACCTTTGCTTCTCTGAGTTTGTCCTGGACTTCAAAAATCCACTGGCAGAGATTTTCAACATCAAGCCTAACGTCAAGTCTGCTTTCTCGCAAGGCTTCGTTGGCTTTATCTAAGACGCCAACTTCACCAGCAACAAGTTCAGCCCTGAATTTCTTCAAGTCTTTAACTGCAGCCTTGAACTTAGGGGATTGCTCAATCAGCATCTCCCAGAACTCAGGTTTCTCATCGATATGTTTAACGTAACTGTCGAAGTCGGTTCTCACGGGTAAGTTTAAGCCGGCTTTATTTAAGGCTTCTTTGACTTCTCTTTGTATCTGAAGGGAGAGATCTGCCTCGTGAGTGATACTCTGCTGACCATAAAGATTGACAGGGAAAAGGCGCTTCTGCTCGCGGAGAGTGAATAAGTTTGTCCTTAAAGCGTCATACTTTTTGTCTTTATACTCCAGGTTGATATAGTCTTCAATTTCGTTTATTGGGTCGCAAAGCAGGTGCTTGATTACGGCAGCAGCGTGAGACTTACCGGTACCATAAGTTCCGACGATCCATAGTGGCTTGTGCTTTTCGGTGTCGTTATTGAGGACTGATTTAACGGCGTTGTCAAGGACCCCATTGAACTGATCATTGGCGATGAAGGTCTTCCAATCTGTTGGAGCCTCCTCTCGGATGTTATAAACGGTTCTTGTTTTGCTTAACGTTATAATGTCGTTATAAGTGTGTGCCATGGTTGTAGTCGTTATCTTGCTTTGAAATAGAAGTTTACAATCTGTTGTTTAATAAAAGAACGAGCCTCTTCGTCCTGAAGTAATCCCCAAAGTGCTCCATCAAGATAGCTGTGGGTTGAATTTAGTCTGAGATATCTCTCTGAAGGAGAATGGGCTTTGGGGTGAGG
>CAMCIE010000121.1 GCA_945874815.1 uncultured Bacteroidales bacterium | reverse complement strand
ACTCATCCGGGATGCTTTGAAGGTATTGGAGTGCCTGGCCTTAAATGGATGCAGAGAGCAAAACGTGAATTCGGACTCAAGATTGCAACGGAGGTGGCAAGTGAGAAGCATGTCTTTGAGTGCCTCAAGCACGGAGTCGATCTGGTGTGGATAGGCGCAAGGACGACTGCCAACCCGTTCCTTGTTCAGGAAATCGCTGATGCACTGAAAGATACAGACATTCCGGTTCTGGTAAAGAACCCAGTCAACCCTGACCTTGACCTTTGGATAGGAGCCCTTGAGCGTTTTAACAGGGCAGGCATCAAGAAACTCGGTGTCATCCACCGCGGATTCTCCACATCAGAAAAGATCAAATACCGCAACAATCCGGAGTGGCAGATTGCAATCGAACTCCGCAGCCGGTATCCTGAGCTTCCTTTCTTTGTCGATCCAAGCCACATGGCAGGCAGCCGTGACTATATCCAGGAGATTTCACAACGCTCGCTCGACCTTGGTTTTGAGGGACTTATGATTGAATCGCACTGTGATCCTACGTGTGCATTGAGTGACTCCAAGCAGCAACTCACCCCTGAACAGCTCCGCGACCTGCTTTATAACAAGATTACTGTAAGGGATGCAGACTCGGATAACCAGACATGGAAAGAGAATATCGACCAGCTCCGTGCCAAAATCGACATCATTGACGAGAACCTCCTCTACATTCTGGCTTCCAGAATGAAGATAAGCCGTCAGATTGGAGAATATAAGAGGGACAACAACATCGCCATCATTCAGGCAAACCGCTGGGATGCCGTACTGGAGCAAGTTGTTTCCAAAGGACGTGAGGCAGGACTTCCAGAGAAATTCCTTGTAACCGTATTCAATGCCATTCACGAAGCATCAGTGGAGGCTCAGAATGAGGTTATTTCAGGTCGTTCAGAAGAGTGACAAAGACCTGGCGGTCTTCCTCGCTGATGAAGGATGTCTTGATTGGGACGTAGAATAGTCTGGTTTTCAGATTGTTATCTACAAATTTGCAATCGCGGAGTCTCTGACTGTCCTTCTCAGTAGTCATTATCACAGCTGTAGGGTAAGACTTGGCTGCATCTTTAATTTCAGAAATATCACTTCGAGTGAATGCATGATGGTCAGGAAACGAAAAGTGCCTGACCATCTTGTAGTTACTGCTGAGGTAACTTCTCAAAGGAGTGTCATTTGCGATTCCGGAGAAGAGAATCAGGTTTTTGGCATAAAGATATCTGTTATCTCCTTCATCATATACCGGTCTGATGCCGTCATAGTCGATGCATGTGAAGAACAGATGCTGCTTTTTCGTACCTCTGAGTCCATGGCACAGAGATGAATCATACTGAGTCAGACCAAGGGCTTCTGCCCAATTGCTCTTCTGCCATCCATTCAGTTCGTGCGGGCATTTGGTAACGATGATGACATCTGCAGCAGCAATTCTTTCCGGCAGGTCACGCAGGCGTCCGATGGGCAGCAGATGGTCTTTGAAAACCGGGCGGTTCCAATCAACCAGAACTATTGAAAGGGATGCTTTGAGCGAACGGTACTGGAAGGCATCATCCATGATGATCAGGTCAGCCGGGCGGAAATCCTTGTTGCGGCATTTTCGTGCTTTCTTGGATTCGGCAAGCTTCTCAGGATGGGCAAGGAAGTCGCATCCACGGATTCTGGACTTGTCAACAGCCACAGTAACCTCAGGAAACTTGTTTTTTATCTGCAAAGGCTCGTCTCCATAGTCCTTAGCACTTGTATCTGCCATAACTTGTTGAAAACCACGTGTTTTTCTTTTATATCCCCTTGAAATAACGGAAATGTTATCCCCCTTCCACCGGCTGTCTGCCAGCAGCTCCCTGATAATCATCTCGGTATGTGGAGTCTTGCCTGTTCCCCCTACAGTGACGTTGCCGACACAGATTGTAGGTACATCCGCAACATGTTCCTTGCGAAACCCCAAATCAAACATCAAGTGTCTGATTTTCAATGTAATCCAGTAGGGGAAAAGTATAGTCTGATCTATCATAAAACATTTTTGTTATTATAGGTTCGTCTCATTTGCAGAGCTCTCTCCCCAGCGTTCGAGCACATAATCCAGAGTCTTGTGAATCTCCTGAGGGTCTTTCAGGGTAACAAGCTTCAATCTGGTCTCCTTGAAGTCCGGCAATCCCTTGAAATAGCATGAAAGATGGCGTCTCATTTCAAGCACTCCCACCACATCTCCTTTTATTTCTATCGATTTGTCAAGATGCCTGTGGGAAAGCGCCACCCTTTCTGCCACACTCATCGGTGGCAGCAGTTCGCCCGTATCAAGATAATGACGGATCTCCCTGAAAAGCCATGGATGTCCGAAGGTCGCCCGTCCTATCATTATTCCGTCCACCCCATATTTGGAAAAGGCCTCGGCGGCCTTTTGAGGGGAGTCGATGTCACCGTTTCCTATAATTGGAATATGCATTCGGGGGTTTTCCTTGATTTTTCCGATAAGAGTCCAGTCTGCTTCTCCCTTATACATCTGGCACCTGGTCCTTCCGTGTACGGTAAGCGCCTGGATGCCGACGTCCTGCAACCTTTCTGCAAGCTCGACGATGATTTTGGAATCTTCGTCCCAGCCCAGACGTGTTTTCACCGTGACCGGTTTTTTCACGGCATCGACCACCATCTTGGTGATCTGTACCATCTTGTCAGGTTCCTTCATCATTCCGGAGCCGGCACCTCTGCGGGCAATCTTGCTCACAGGGCAGCCGAAATTGATGTCAATCACATCGGCTCCATGTCCGCCGGCAATTTCCGCAGCCTTTTCAGCCATGACTGCGGCATCGACCATAGCCTGCGGAATATTTCCATAAATCTGGATCCCGATAGGGGCCTCGTAGTCGTATGTCAGAAGTTTTACCAGAGATTTCCTTGCATCCCGGATCAGTCCGTCGGAGGAGATGAATTCAGTGTACATCATATCAGCGCCGAACTCCTTGCAGATATATCTGAAAGAAGCATCGGTGACATCCTCCATGGGCGCGAGGAAAAGTGGCTTTTCTCCTAAATCTAAATTGCCGATTTTCATTTGATTACATATAATTGTTCTATCTGTGTCCGGGCTATGCAAAAAGTTCGGCCCGGAAAACGGGCAAAATTAGGAAAAAATTTGTAGTTTTGCCAAGATATGCACCATTGTATACAGATGAACTAAACGAAACACCGAAATATGGCTAAAATTTCCACAATCGGAGTCCTCACCTCAGGAGGTGACGCTCCAGGAATGAATGCGGCTATCAGGGCCGTAACCAGGGCAGCAATTTACAACGGCTGGAAGGTCAAAGGTATTTATCGCGGCTATGAAGGACTTATCCACAATGACATCAAGGATTTCTCTTCCGAAAGTGTCAGCGGCACCATCAACCGTGGAGGCACAATCCTCAGGACAGCAAGAAGCAAGGACTTCATGACTGAGGACGGAAGGGTAAAAGCTTTTGAAAATATCAAGGCAAACGGTATCGATGCCCTTGTAGTAATCGGAGGCAACGGCTCCCTTGCCGGAGCTCAGATTCTGGCATCGGAATATGATATCCCGTGCGTGGGCCTTCCGGGAACAATTGACAACGATCTGTATGGAACGGATACTACAATCGGCTATGACACAGCGCTTAATACCATCATGGACTGTGTCGACAAAATCAGGGACACCGCCAACTCCCACAGCCGTATCTTCTTTGTGGAAGTAATGGGTCGTGATGCCGGATTCCTCGCGCAGAACGCTGCCATTGCAACCGGAGCGGAAGCTGCCATCATTCCTGAGGACCAGACAAACGTGGACCAGCTTGCTTCCTTCATCGGCAGGGGAGTGCGCAAGAGCAAGAACAGTTCCATCGTCCTCGTTTCCGAGAGCAAGAAAGACGGTACAGGCGGAGCACAGTATTATGCAGACCGTCTGGTGCATGAATATCCTGAGTTTGAGGCACGTGTGACCATCCTCGGACATCTTCAGAGAGGAGGCTGCCCGACAGCACAGGACCGTATCCTTGCATGTCGTCTTGGTGTGGCGGCAATCGAAGCTCTCAAGGACGGTCAGCGCAATATCATGATTGGCGTCAAGAATGACCAGATTGTGTATGTCCCATTCAACAAGGCAATCCGTATCGCCAAACCGATCGACAGGGAACTTATCAATGTTCTTAATGTCCTTTCTATCTGATAAATAAGGAATTATCTACTTTTCCAGCCAGCTCAGGAAATCATCAACTCTTGAACGGCTGACTGTCATTTCAAATGATGAGGCGGGGGAGGCTTGAATTTTCAGTCGTCCTCCGCTTTGTTTTACGATGCTTGTGATGGCATTCGAGGATATGATGCAACTGCGTGATATCCTGAAGAATTTGTCCGGATTGAGTTCATCACTGATATCATCAAGAGAAGAGTCTATTATATATTTCTTTTCGTCGAAGGTCACGAGGTAGTTGTTCTTGTCCTCTGAATATACGTAGGCTATTTCATTGATGTTCAGAGGAATAAGTCTGTCATTAAGTCTGATGATGTACCTTTCCTTGTATTCTTTGACGGGGGTGGTCAGCTTTACACCCATGGCTTTTACCAGTGCCTCCACGTCTATCTGTCCGCCACTCATCCTGCATCTTGCCACTGCTCTTTTCAAATCAGCAGTGTCAATAGGCTTGAGCAGGTAGTCAACGCTGCCTGCTTCGAAGGCCTTGAGGGCGTAACTGTCGTAAGCGGTGGTCATGATTACTTTGGCCCTGACATCCACCTGCTTGAAAATCTCGAAGCATATTCCGTCTGTCAGCTCCACATCCAGAAAGATGATATCTGCTTCATCGGGATTTTTCCTCAGCCAATCAACAGTCTCCTTGACGGAAGAGGCCGTACCCACAACTTCCATGTCAGGGAAGTTCTGCGACAGCAATCTTGCAAGACTCTTCTGTGCAATTATTTCATCTTCAACAATAAACGCTTTCATATTTACTCGATTTAAGCAGTTAGGTCTATTATATAAGTGGAAGGGTTACCTTGTAAATATCATTTAGACATTCAATCCTGACTTCTTTTCCGGACAAGTCAAGATATTGCTGCCTGATATATTTCTGGCCCAGCCCTGTGGAAGGACTTTTGGTGAGTTTCGGGATTACATTATTGTCAATGGAAATCTCCGTTCCGTTTGATACAATGTTGATGCTCAGTGGCTTGTCTGGACTTATTGAGTTGTGTTTGGTTGCATTTTCAACCAGCAGCTGGATGGAGCATGGCAACACCATCCTTCCATAATCCTCTTCCTGTATATCAATGTTCACCTCGAATCCCTGAGGGAACCTGACCTTGATAAG
>CAMCIE010000120.1 GCA_945874815.1 uncultured Bacteroidales bacterium | reverse complement strand
ACAAGACCATTTCTGTGAACACATTCACACCTGCCGGCAATCCCGGTCCGTTCGTATATCCCGGCATCCAGAGAGTGCAGGTTAATCCTCACCTGAATCCCGTTTACAATTTCAAGAACCTTATTGTAGGTGAATGTAACAAGATGGGATATACCGCAGGTGAGAGCATTTCAGCTGCACCGGGAAAGACTGCATTCAACCCTCTCTTCCTTTTCGGAGGACCAGGTCTGGGCAAAACTCATATCGCCCAGGCGATTGGTATTGCCATCAAGGAGAAATATCCTGAGCTCGTAGTGCTTTATGTACCTGCCAACAGGTTCAAGACCCAGTTCATGGACGCGGCAGGAGTCAAGAACAAGCTGACTGACTTCATGGCCTTCTATATGAAAATGGATGTCCTCATCATGGATGACATTCAGGACCTGATCGGTCAGAGCACTCAGAACGCTCTCTTCAATATCTTCAACCACCTTCACCAGTCAGGAAAGCAGCTTATTTTCACTTCCGACAGGCCACCGGTGGAGTTGGAAAGCTTCGAGGAAAGACTTCTTTCAAGATTGAAATGGGGACTTTCAGTCGAGCTCCAGAAGCCTGACTTCAACACAAGGCTCGAAATGCTGAAGGCCAGAGCTTTCAGGGAAGGCGTGCGAGAGCAGATACCTGACGAGGTACTGATTTTTCTTGCCAACACCATCCAGTCCAATTTCAGGGAGCTTGAAGGTGCATTGATTTCACTTATTGCGAACGCAACACTCGCACATAAGGAAGTCACAATCGAGCTTGCCGAGAAGATTACGAAGAAAATCGTAGGAGAAAAGCAGAGCGACATCACCATCGACAAAGTGCAGAAAGTCGTTTGTGAGTATTTCAACATCAGCCGCTCGGATCTCGTATCAAAGACAAGAAAAAGACAGATTGTACAGGCGCGTCAGATTGCCATGTACATGTCCAGAAATAAAATTAACTGCTCACTGTCAACCATCGGATCAGAGATAGGAGGCAAGGACCATGCAACTGTGCTTCATGCATGCACTACGGTGGCCGACCTCATGTCAACCGACAAGACATTCAGGCAGTATGTCACCGATATTGAGAAAATGCTCCTTTAATCATGAATTCAGAAAAAGTACTTTCATTCTTCAAGGAAATAACCCAGGTTCCGCGCGAATCAGGACACGAAGAACAAATCATCGCTTATCTTCAGAAATTTGCGGCAGACCGCAATCTCGAATGTAAAACAGATAAGGCAGGTAATATACTCATTGTCAAGCAGGCAGCCCCGGGAAAGGAGGATGTGCCTGCTATCGTGCTTCAAAGCCATTCCGACATGGTATGCGAAAAGAACGAAGGAGTTGAGCACGACTTTACCAAGGATCCCATCAGATACATCATCAAGGATGGCTGGATGATTGCTCCTGACACTACACTCGGTGCGGACTGCGGCATAGGTATCGCAGCCGAGCTCGCCCTGCTGGACAGCGACCTGCCTCTTGGCAAGCTGGAATGTCTGTTTACCGTTTCAGAAGAGACCGGACTTGACGGAGCAATGGCTCTTGAAAGCGGATTCTTCGACGGGAAAGTGCTCCTGAACCTCGATTCCGAGGACGAAGGTGAAATCTTCGTAGGATGTGCCGGCGGACTCGACACCACTGCTGAATTCCATTACACCAATGAACCAGTGTGCGAAGACTTCAAATGCATGGAGGTTTATGTTAAGGATGGAATAGGTGGACATAGCGGTGATGACATCAACAAAGGCCGTGCAAACGCCGTACAGCTTCTAGGTCGTTTTCTCTATAGTCTTGAAGACCTTGACTGGCAGCTTGTTACAATCGGAGGTGGAAACAAACGCAACGCAATTGCGCGTGAGGCAAAAGCCCTGATTGCCGCAGAAGAAGGCACACTCGATATCATACGTGAACGCATTGCTGCTTTTGATGCGTCCATTAAGGAAGAATACGGCAAAATCGAGAAAGATCTCAAAGCAGGAACAAACGAAAGCGATTCCCAGGCAACTGAAGCCATTGACGAGATGACTGCATGGAATCTTGTAACCGCACTCTGCGCCAGCCCTCACGGTGTACTTGCAATGAGTCAGGAGATTGAAAACTTTGTCGAGACTTCCACCAACCTTGCTTCAGTAAAAATGACTGAACCGGGCATAATCCGCATAGGTTCGAGCCAGAGAAGTTGTGTTACTGCAGCTCGCAGGGCAGCGGCCGCCAAGATGGAAGCTTGCTTCGCCCTTGCAGGAGCGATTGTAAGGCACGAGGGAGAATATCCTGGCTGGGCACCTGCAGCGGAGTCTCCGGTCAGGGATGCATGCGTGGCTTCATACAAGAAGCTCTTCGGAGTTGAGCCTAAAGTCAAAGCTATACACGCAGGTCTGGAATGCGGACTTTTCACTGAAAAGTTCCCAGGACTTGACATGGTCTCATTCGGACCGACACTCAGGGGAGTTCACGCTCCGGGAGAACGCCTTGACCTTGCTTCTCTTGACAAGTTTGTCGCCCTTCTCGTTGACGTTGTTGCAAACTACAAATAATCCTGTCAATTATGGTACAGATTGCTCCATCTATGCTTTCCGCAGATTTTCTGCATCTTGAGAAAGACGTTGAAATGGTGAACAGCCATGCTGACATATTCCATCTTGACATCATGGACGGAGTTTTCGTCCCAAACATATCTTACGGATTCCCCGTTGTGGAGGCCATTGCCTCCAAAGCGACAAAGCCGTTGGATGCACATCTGATGATTGTTCAGCCGGAGAAATATGTGGAGAGGTTTGCAAAGGTTGGAGCATCAATGATTTCGTTCCATATCAATGCCACAGAAGACCCGGCTGCCGTACTTCAGCAGATTCGTTCCCTTGGTTGCAAGGCAGGAATGGTCATAAATCCAGACATAGAAGTAAAAAGCCTGTTCCCATATCTGGAACAGGCTGATTATGTGCTTCTTATGTCTGTATTTGCGGGATTCGGAGGCCAGAAGTTCATTGAAAGCACCTACGGCCGTATTGCTGAGTTGAAAGCAGAAATCAATCGTCGCAAGCTTTCAATCCCTATTGAAATCGACGGGGGAGTATCGCCTTCAAATGCAGCCGCTCTTGTAAATGCAGGAGCTGACATTCTGGTTGCAGGAAGTGCTGTCTTCAAGTCTTCCGACCCTGCCGCCACCATAGCTTCCATGAGAGGATAGTTTTTTTTGTCAGATTCAGATTACCCAGGCTATCTGCTTGAATCCGAATTCTTTAGTTTCTCCATTGGAGTCTTCTACAATCAGCGCACCGGTGTCGCTGATTCCTTTTGCTATGCCCCTGAAAGGTCTGCCGGGCAGCTCATTCGCATCCATGACGGGCTTGAGAGGGGAGTCCAGACTCCCTCCGGGACATACGGTAAGGTCCACGAATTCAGATTCTTCATTTAATCTCCACATTTGGGCAAGATACAGTTTTCTCAGCCTTCCAAGGCCCCCGTTCACATTCAGATACCTGTTTCGGTAACCATCGAAAATATCCATGAATTCCTCAAGAAGGATTTTCGTATCATATTTTTCACCGGTAATCAATGACATGGAAGTCGGATTGAGAAGATTATCAGGAAAAGCCGTCTGATTGACATTGATTCCATTGCCGATTATGCTCCATGAGAGCCATTCCCTGCAAAGCGAATTTTCAATCAAGGTGCCTGATATCTTTTTGTTACCGACATAAATGTCGTTCGGCCACTTGATCTTGGCTTCAATGTCGTGGCTTGAAAGGAAATCCAGAATGGCCAGGGCGTTCATCTGACTGATGGAGAACTGGTCGTACGCCTGAATCTTCGTAGCATATTGCTGGTCAAACTTCAAAACTATGCTGAATGTCAGATTGTCACCAGGAGCGGTATTCCATGAATTCCCCCTCTGTCCCCGTCCCGCTGTCTGGTGTACAGCTGACAGGACTGACAAATTGTCAATAGTGGCAATACGCCTGTGGGCCTCTGAATTGGTAGAATCGACTGTATCCAGCCAGATGATGTCATGCTTATTTGCCATGGTGCAGATTTTGATTATATTTGTACGATTTTTTATCGTGATTACAAAATTAACACATTTTACAGAATGAACAACACAGAACTTAAGGTCATTGCTGATGCGATGCTCGAAAAGAAAGGACAAGAGGTCGTCTCACTTGATCTTCAACCGATCGGAACAGCCATATCTGATTATTTCATAGTATGCCATGCGGACTCTACCACCAATGTTGTCGCAATCGCAGACAATATTGAAGAAAGGATGATAGAGAAATGCGGCCGCAAAGTGCTCAGGACTCAGGGAAAGGAAAATGCATTCTGGGTCATCCTCGACTATGGAGAGATTGTGGTGCACATTTTCCAGACACCTTACAGGGCTTTCTACAGGCTTGAAGACCTTTGGGCAGATGCAGAAAGGACCGCTTACGAAGACTAAACACATTTCAGATGGCAGATAACAAAAAAAAGAAAAAGCCGATAAAGGTATCCGTCGGCATTTCATGGATATATATCATCCTGCTGCTTGGAATAGTCTGGATGTTCTTCAACCAGTCAGGCGGCAATCCTCAGAAAGAGGAATGGGCTGATGTTCAGGCACAATGGCTCGCAGGAGACATAAAGGAAATCACCTTCATAAGAAATGAATATGAAGGACATGTAACCATCAAGCCTGAGAGAATTGAAAAATACGCCGATAAATTCGGAGGTATGATTCCCAAGAAGTCACCTCATTTCGTTTTCCTCGTTTCCGGAAGTTTCAATGCCGAGGAAATGTTCGGCCAGCTCAATGCCCAGCTCCCTGAAAATGCAGCCGTGAAGGTTGTCATCGAAAGCAAGGAGAATTACTGGGGCTTCCTGGAATGGATCATTTTCCCGCTTCTGCTTCTTGTCATGTGGTTCTTCATGTTCCGCGGCATGAACAGGAACATGGGTGGCGGAGCAGGTGGCCCGGGAGGAATCTTCAATGTGGGCAAGTCCACTGGAAAGCTTGCTGAAAAAGACAGTATCAAGGTGACATTCAAGGATGTAGCCGGCTTATATGGAGCGAAGGAAGAGGTGATGGAGATTGTCGATTTCCTAAAAAATCCCAAGAAATATACAGCCCTCGGAGGAAAGATACCGAAGGGAGCACTTCTGGTAGGCCCTCCGGGTACAGGTAAGACATTGCTGGCCAAGGCTGTGGCAGGCGAAGCCAATGTGCCCTTCTTCTCCATTTCAGGATCGGACTTCGTGGAAATGTTCGTGGGAGTTGGTGCATCAAGGGTACGTGACCTTTTCCGTCAGGCAAAGGAGAAATCACCTTGCATCGTTTTCATTGATGAGATTGACGCGGTGGGACGCGCCCGCAGCAAGAATGCAGGTT
>CAMCIE010000119.1 GCA_945874815.1 uncultured Bacteroidales bacterium | reverse complement strand
AAAAATGCGAGGATGCCTGACAGGTCGTCTTTGGAGAAAGAGCTTTGAACTCCGGTGGAGAGATTCTTGATGTTCACCATCGATCCGGACACCTCGGTTTCACCATTGATAGAGATGAACGGAATCAGTTTCTTGTCAGCATAGTCGAACTGCTTCTTCAATTTTGAAGACTCAGGATAGATTTCGCATGCGACACCGCTCTCACGAAGGGCTTTCACAAGCGGAATCAGGTAGCGCAGCTCGGCCTGGCCCATGTTTGCAAAGAGGACTTTTGTCGAAGAAGTAACTTCTGCTGGGAATTTGTCGAGGCCTTTGAGCACATCATAGATTCGGTCCGCGCCGAAGGAGATACCTACTCCTGACATGTCCGGAAGACCGAAAATGCCTGTCAAGTTGTCGTAGCGGCCGCCTCCGCATATGCTTCCGATAGCAAAATCCTTTGCCTTTACCTCGAATATTGCTCCTGTATAATAATTGAGTCCTCTTGCAAGTGAGAGGTCGATTTCAACTTCATGGCTGATGTTTGCGGCATCAATGAGACCGAACAGTTCCTCAAGTTCATCCAGTCCCTTCAAACCGGTTTCTGAAACGATGCCGGAAGCGGATTTTCCTCCCATGAGGTCACGCATGACTGCAATTTTTTCCGATGTCGTGCCACTCAACTCAAGCACAGGACGTATGACCTCGACGGCTTCCTGACTAAGACCGTTCTGAATCATCTCAGCCTCGACTGCCCCCAGGCCAATCTTGTCAATCTTGTCGATTGCAACTGTGATATCCACTACTTTTTCGGGGAATCCGCAAATTTCCGCCATTCCAGTAAGGATCTTTCTGTTATTTATTTTTATGCAGACTCTTACGTCAAAAAGAGTGAAGACCCTGTCCACCATCTGGACAAGTTCAAGCTCATTAAGCAATGACTTAGAACCGATTACATCAACATCACACTGATAAAACTCTCTGTAGCGTCCTTTTTGAGGACGGTCTGCACGCCAGACTGGCTGAATCTGGAAGCGTTTGAACGGGAATGAAATCTCATTCTGATGTTGAACGACATAACGGGCAAACGGCACGGTAAGGTCGTATCTCAGACCTTTTTCGCAGACTTTCAGTGAAAGGGCTTTGCTGTTGTAGCAATCCTCTGTACCTTCTACTTTATAATCATCGTAATTGATATGTGAAAATGCATCGCCCGAATTCAGGATACGGAAAAGGAGTTTGTCACCCTCGTCGCCATATTTGCCGAGAAGAGTGCTGAGATTCTCCATTGAAGGAGTCTCGATAGGTGCATATCCATAAGTTCTGAAGACAGAACGTATTGTGTCGAAGATATAATTCCTGCCGGCCATTTCCGCCGGGCCAAAGTCTCTGGTCCCCTTTGGGATTGATGGTTTCTGTGCCATTTAAGTTCCTTATTTTTATAGTCAAGCTTGCAAATTTAGTTATTTTTTGAAAATTCCTATTATCCTGTTTCATTGGCTTGCTAAAAAGCCTTGCATCAGATGTCTCGATTACACTCGACATGACATTATGGAAACGACAGATTTGACATTATTGATACGACAGATTTGACATTATTGAAACTATTTTATATTTATGTTTCATTTGTGGGGTTTTTCATTTATATTTGCGAACATATATAATATAAGGAAAAATGGAAAAAAGACTGTTCCTGATTGACGGACATGCTCTGGTATTCAAGATGTATTACGCATTCCTGCGCCACCCGATGATCAATTCCAAGGGTGCGGACATGTCCATTCTTTTCGGATTCACCAAATATCTTCTGGAACTCATTGAAAAAGAGAAGCCTACGCATCTGGCAGTGGCGTTCGACCCTCCCGGGGGGACTTTCAGGCACGAAATGTATCCTGAATATAAGGGGACCCGGGATGAAACCCCGCAGCTTGTGATTGATTCGCTGGAACCTCTGGTGGAAATATGCGGGGCTTTGAGGATTCCCGTGCTGATGGTGAAGGGATATGAGGCCGACGATGTCATAGGTTCAATGGCGAAAAAGGCTGAAAAAGAAGGATTTGACGTTTATATGGTCACTCCGGACAAGGATTACGGACAGTTGATTTCAGAGCATATCTTCCAGTTCAAGCCAGGCAAGGGAGGCGGAGATAACGAGCTTGTGGACAGGAATGCGATCTGTGCAAAATATGGAATAAGTTCTCCGGAGCAGGTCATTGAAATCCTCACTATATGCGGAGACACAGCGGACAATGTTCCCGGAGTCAAGGGTGTAGGGGAAGTCGGTGCCGGAAAACTGATTGGCAAATTCGGTACTGTAGAGAATATCTATCAGCATATCAATGAGCTGACTCCCAGACAAAGGGAGGCTTTCGAGAATGCCAGAGGCCATGTATCCATGAGTCATGACCTAGTCACCATCAAGACAGACATAGAACTTGAGGCAACGAGCGAGCAGATGAAGGTGGACTTTGTCTATGCTCCCGAGGTGGCCGACCTGTTCGAAAAATATGAATTTACCTCCCTGAAAAAATATATTGCCCATGTTCAAGTTGCACAGGAACAGCCGAAAAAGAGCATTACCATCGAAAGCATCCCGTGCGATAAGTTTTGCATGAGGGCAAGGACAAAAGGAAAAGTCTCCATTCTGGCAGAGGCTGATTCACCGGGCATATTCGGCGGTATCAGAAAAATCACCGCGGCCGTTTGCAATGACGACGGAACAGGAGCATATTTCACGGAAGGCAGTGCCGCCGAATTAAGGTCCATCCTCGAAGACGACAAAATCGACAAATATGGGTATGACCTTAAATATCAGATAAATATACTCGCGCATAACGGCTTTGGAATCAATGGCCGCATGTACGACATCGAACTGATGCACTACCTCATCAACCCGGAGAAAAGCCACAAGATAGATATCCTTGCGCGTACTTATCTGGATTATATCATCGGGGCGGGAAGCAAATCGGAACCAGGGGAACAGTCCCTGTCCCTTTTCGATGACGTTCCCCAGGAGGATGATTCAACAGCAAAAGCCGAAGAGGTGGCAATCACGGCAATGCTCGGAGAAAAGGTCATGCAGGAGTTGGAGGATCACGGTCTTGAAAAGCTGTATCTAACTATGGAAGAGCCACTTATGAAGGTGCTTTCACGTATGGAAAGAGAGGGTGTCAAGATTGATACCGCACAGCTCCGCCGTTATGCTTCAGCTTTGTCGGTTGAAATGAAAGAGATTCAGGACAGAGTGCGCGAACTAGCCGGTGAACCGGACCTTAACATCATGTCTCCCAAGCAGATAGGCACCGTTATGTTTGAAAAACTGAAGGTTGACCCGAAGATGAAGCCCAAATCCGGCGTGAGATATACCTATCCTACCGACGAGGACACCCTCACTGCACTCGCCGACAAGCATCCCATCATCAATGAAATTCTTGAATACAGAGGTGTAAAGAAGCTGCTCTCAACCTACATCGAGCCCTTCCCTGCTTTCATCTCTGATGTGACAGGTAAGATACATACGACTTTCAATCAGGCACTTACAGCCACCGGAAGGTTGAGTTCATCAAAGCCAAACCTGCAGAACATCCCTATCAGGACGGACAGGGGCAGGGAAATCCGCAAGGCTTTCGTACCAAGCCGCCCGGACGGGGTAATCATTTCGGCGGACTATTCGCAGATTGAACTGAGGATTATGGCGCACCTCAGCTGCGATTCACATCTGATCGAGGCTTTCCGGAAAGGTCAGGACGTGCATGCCACCACTGCTGCAAAGATTTTCGGAATTGACCTGAGCGAAGTGACGGCAGACCAGAGGAGGATTGCCAAGACGGCGAACTTCGGCATCATGTACGGAATTTCAGCTTTCGGGCTTTCCCAGAGGCTGAAGCTGAGCCGGGCCGAAGCGAAGAAGATAATCGACGACTATTTTGAGAATTTTCCGGCTATTTCATCATATATAAATGATACTCTCGTGGCGGCAAGGGAATGCGGATATGTGGAAACCCTCTTCGGCAGGAGGCGCTATCTTCCGGATATCAATTCAAAGAATGCGACCGTGCGTTCTCTGGCTGAGAGAAACGCCGTGAATGCTCCTATCCAGGGCACTTCTGCTGATATCATCAAACTCGCCATGATCAACGTGGACAGGCGCATAATGGAAGAGGGGCTTAAAAGCAGGATGGTCCTTCAGATTCACGATGAGCTTGTCTTTGATGCTGTAAAAGAGGAGGTCGAGTTTTTGGAGAATCTCGTCAGGGAGGAAATGGAAAATGTTATTTCTTTGTCTGTACCTTTAACTGTGGAATGCAATCATGGAAGCAACTGGCTCGAAGCTCACTAAACTGTGCGATGAGGAACTCGTAAGGCTTGCCATTGAACAGAATCAGGCCGCATTCATCGTGCTATATACCAGGTACAACGGGGGCGTGAAAAGTCACATAGCCCGTTATGTCAGTCAGAAAGAAGATATTGAAGACATTTGCCTTGAGAGTTTTCAGAAGGCTTTCAGCCAGATCGATTCATATAATCCTGAGTTCAAGTTTTCAACTTGGCTGTACAGGATTGCCCGAAACACGGCTTTTGACCACCTTTCAAAACACGACAGGGAGAAGACCAATCTTCCTACTACATCCATCAACGAAGAATTGGCAGAGTTGAAGGAACTTCCTGCAATGATTCACAATCCCGAGGAGGACATAATCAACCAGCAGGAGTATGACAAATGGCTGAACAATATTGAAAAGTTGAAGGAAGATTACAGGCTTGTGGCAAAGATGAATCTCATCGACAATTTCGGATATAAGGAGATTGCGGATGCGCTGGATATGCCTATCAACACTGTCAAAACCAAGATACGCAGGGCTAAAGCCATGCTGCTCAAGATGATGGATTATTCTGACGAACTGCTTTAGCATGCCGGACCATCTTTCGGAGCAGGAAGACATGCCAATCCACTCTTAGGGCATGGAAGATATGCCCGCCAGAAATTAATACTATAAATTTATATATATCAATGAATTACGAAGATTTCAAAACAATAATTACCGAATCATTTCCCCAGCTTCGTCCGGAACAGTTGGAGCAATTCGCGGCTATGGATATGCTGTACCGTGACTGGAATTCCAAAATCAATGTAATCTCCAGAAAGGACATTGACCAACTGTACAGCCACCACGTTCTCCACTCGCTTGCCATTGCGGCCTTCCTGACATATCAGATGCCGGAGGCGTTCGATGCCTTTACTTCCGGAGTTAACGGAAATGGCGGCAGGCTGAAGGTACTGGACCTTGGGACCGGAGGCGGTTTCCCAGGCATTCCGCTGGCAGTAATGTTCCCTGAGGTTGATTTCACCCTTTGCGATTCCATTGGGAAAAAGACCATCGTGGCTTCCGGAGTTGCCGCTTCACT
>CAMCIE010000118.1 GCA_945874815.1 uncultured Bacteroidales bacterium | reverse complement strand
GCCAGTACAGGGCAGTCGATGGATTGACGCTTATGGAAGTTGAAAACAGCAAATACCTATATACAATAGGGGAGGTCGCAGGCATTCTCGGGGAGAGTGTCTCCCTTGTCAGGTTCTGGTCCAATGAATTTGACAAATTTGTCCATCCCAAAAGAAACGCGAAGGGTAACAGGCTGTTCACCAAAGAGGACCTGGAGATGTTCAAGCAGATTCATCATCTTGTAAAGGTCGAAGGTCTTACCCTTCAGGGCACTGCCAGGCGCCTGCGCGGGGACAAGAAGGAAGTCGTTGACAAGGTAAAGGTGCTTGAGACCCTCAGGAAGATCCGCCAGCAACTCTCCGAAGTCCGTTCCTCTCTCTGAATGTCTTATATATATAAGGTATGTTGGTAAAAGATATCATAAAAGTTATAGAAGAGTTCGCTCCGCTTTCCAATCAGGAAAGCTGGGACAATTGCGGCCTTTGCATGGGTTCGGAGAATGCTGTCGTCACGGGAGTGCTCCTTGCCCTGGACTGTACCGAGGAAATCGTGGATGAGGCAATCAGCAAAGGTCTGAACCTGATAGTGACGCATCATCCTATGATTTTTTCCGGTGTCAGGAAAATAAGCCCGGACAACTGGCAGGGACGCATTATCATAAAGGCGGCATCTTTCGGAATAAACATATATGCAGCTCATACATCTGCGGACAAGGTGGCAGGCGGAGTAAGCTATGCGATGGCCGCGAGGCTGGGATTGTCGGATGTGGAAATCCTCGATAAGGATGGAAACGGCAATGGCCTTGGAGCTGTCGGAAATCTGGACAGACATTATTCCCTCCGGGAAATGGTGGCATTTGTCAAGGACAGATTCAGGCTTCAGGCTCTCAGGTGTTCCCGTCCTGACGACATGCCCATTTCCCGTGTGGCGGTTTGCGGCGGCTCGGGTTCCTCCCTCATCGGGAAAGCGATGGCATCAGGGGCACAACTTTACATCACGGGGGATATTTCATACCATCATTTCTTCACGGAGAAAGGTTTCATACTGATGGATATTGGACATTATGAAAGTGAAATAGATATAGTTGATATTTTATTTTCATTGATAAAGAAAAATTTTCCTACCTTTGCAGTCTGCATAACAGAGAATATATACAGTAACCCGATATTTTATTTTTAAGCGATATGGCTAAAAAAACTAAGAAAATCGATACTCCTATCGATCAGAGAGAGACCTTCGTTTCCATTCAGAAGAACTTCGCTGATTCGGATTTGAGTGTCAGCGAGAAGCTCCAGACCCTTTATGCTCTCCAGCAGGCGGATACGGAGATTGACAAGATTCTTCAGCTCAGAGGTGAATTGCCGGTTGAGGTTGAGCACCTTGAGGCTGAGATTGCGGACCTTAAGGCAAAGTCCGCACGTATTGCCGAGCAGATTGAGGCATACACCAAATCTATAGCCGAGAACAAGAACAATATCAGCGACTGCGACGCTCAGATTGAGAAATACAAATCACAGCTTGAGAATGTAGCCAACAGCCGTGAGTATGACTCTCTCAACAAGGAAATTGAGAACCAGGGTCTGCTCAGACAGATTGCCGAGAAGAACATCTACGAGACCAAGGAGATGATCATGAACAAGAAAGGCGAGGCTGAGATTGTAAAAGAGAAGATTTCAGTACGTCAGGATGACCTCAAGGCAAAGAAAGAAGAGCTTTCGACCATCGTAGAGTCAACTGCCAAGGAAGAGGAAAGACTCCGTGCAGTCAGGGAGAATTGCGCTGCAAAGATTGACGCCAGGACAATGAGCGCATACGAGCGTATCAGAAGCAGCTGCAACAACCACCTCGCAGTGGTATCCGTCTTCAACAACGACTCTTGCGGCGGATGTTTCAATACCATTGCTCCTCAGAGACTTATCGATATCGCTTCAAACAAGAAGATGATTATCTGCGAATATTGCGGAAGAATACTTGTAAATCCTGATTTTGAATAAAATCCGGATATGGCAGAAGATTCCAGAAAACGCTCCCGCCGTAAAGCGGACGAGCCGAATCTTGATACATTAGGGCTTGAGATGGGTAACAAACCGCCTCAAGCTCTTGATGTCGAAGAGGCTGTCCTCGGAGCCTTGCTCATTGAGCCCAACTGCATAGATGAGGCAATGGATGAGCTCACTCCGGGCTGCTTTTACAGCGAAAAGCATAGAATGATATTCGAGGCGATGCGCTCACTTTCAAATGAGCATGTCGCCCTCGATATTTTATCCGTATCCCAGAAACTGAAGACACAAGGCAATCTTGAAGTTGTGGGAGGTAGCGTGGCACTGGTGCAGTTGTCGCAGAAAATCGGTGCTGCAGCCCACATTGAGTTCTATATCAGGATATTGAAGCAGAAATGCATCCAGAGGGAACTCATCACCGCCTCTTATGACATCCTCAAGACCTCGTATGATGAGTCTGTGAATGTCGATGACCTGATCGACATGGCCCAGACCAAGCTTTTCGCAGCCATCCAGAACAATGTCAAGAAGGATGTGGAAGAGATCGGAAAAGTCATCAATGATGCCATGGCGGACATCCAGAGACTTCAGGATTCTTCCGGCCTGAGCGGAGTGCCTTCCGGCTTCCCTTCACTTGACAAGATTACCCTCGGCTGGCAGGCGTCAGACCTCATCATCCTTGCTGCAAGGCCTTCCATGGGTAAGACAGCATTCGTGCTCAATCTTGCGCGCAACGCAGCCGTAGATTTCAATATGCCTGTCGCGATATTCTCACTTGAGATGCCTGCAATCCAGCTTGCAAAACGTATGATGGTCTCCGAGACCGGACTGAGCGCAGACAAAATCAAGGGAGGTATCAAGCTTGAACCACATGAATGGGTTCAGCTTGAGGTCCAGCTTAAGAGACTTGCCAAGGCTCCGATGTACATAGACGATACCCCTTCACTACCTGTGATGGAGTTCCGTTCAAAGGTTAAGAAGCTCGTCAAGCAGAAAGGCGTCAGACTTGTAGTAGTGGACTACCTCCAGCTGATGCAGGGACCGGCCGAACTGCGTGGAATGCGTGAGCAGGAGGTGGCGGCCATATCCCGTACCCTCAAGGCGACAGCCAAGGAAATGAACATCCCGATTATTGCATTGTCTCAGCTTTCGCGTCAGTCCGAGAACAGGCAGGGTGGAAAGAACAGGCCTCAGCTGAGCGACTTGCGAGAGTCCGGTTCCATCGAACAGGATGCTGATATGGTAATCTTCATCCATCGAGCCGATTATCAGGGACTTTCCGATAATCCGGACGATATAGGAAGGACACAGATCATCATTGCCAAGCACAGAAATGGAGCCATTGCCGATGTGGACATGAGGTTCCGTGCCAATGAAGTTCGCTTCGTGGATGAGCAGGAAAGTCTTGTCAGCCAGGCCGGCATGATGTCCTACGAATCCAATATGAACGACGATTTCTCCGAGCCTTTTGCATCCGGGGGAGATTTCAGCTCCAATACAGATTTCATGTAGTCCGGAAATATGAAGAATCGTGGCTTCATAATTCATTTGCTCTGTCTGGCAGGGTTTCTGTCCTGCATTTGTGCAGGTGCGCAGCAGACGGAATCTTACTGTGTGCCTGTCAAGACACTTAAGGAAAGTGAACTTGCATTCCAGGCAGGGGAAAAGATGACTTTCACCATGCATTATGAATTTGGAGCCATAGACTCGGATGTCGGAAGCGCCCAGGTAGAGCTGGACACCGTACGTTTCAACGGCAAAAAAGTCTTCAGATGCGTAGCAACCGGAAAGACAACCAGATTCTTTGATTTTTTCTTCAAGGTCAGGGAGGATTTCCGTTCATGGTTCACGGTTGACGGACTCAGGCCGATGAAGTTTTCCAGGAATACCCATGAAGGTAAATACCATGCCACAAACCTCTACCTGTATGACTGGAATGCTGACGAACCACATATTGCAGCAGATTTGTATTCAACAAAGAATGGCCAGAGAAGCGAATGCCTGCCCTTGACAAAGTGCACATTCGACCTTCCGGCCCTTTTCTATTTTGCCAGGAACATTGACTGGGACAATATCGAACCGGGTGTCAAATACCCGATGACATTCGCCATCGACGACGATGTTTACAATGTATATTTCATTATGTATGGCCGCGAAACCCTGAAGGTCAAGGGGCTGGGAACGGTGAATACGGTGAGGTTTGCTGCAAAACTCCTTGAAGGTGAGGTGTTTAAAGGTGATGATGATATGAGGATATGGATATCTGACGATGACAACCGTATTCCGGTTTATGTCGAAGCTCCTATCCTGGTGGGGCTCGCGACCGGCCGGCTGGTCGGATACGAGGGACTGAAGCATCCGTTTACTGCCTTGATTAAGAAATAATTACGATATGAGAAGAAAGAAAGACAGCATAGCGCACGATGGTATAATCGTGGAAATTACTCCGGATTTCACGACCGTTGAAATCCTCTCTTCTTCTGCCTGCGCCTCTTGTCACGCCAAAGGCCTGTGCGGAATGTCAGAAGAAGAAAAGAAACTAATCATGGTGCCGACCGACCCTTATACGGTGTACAGCGAAGGCCAGCAAGTGAAGGTTATGACGAAGAAATCCATGGGATTGAAGGCAGTTTGGATATCTTATGTAATTCCTTTGCTGATTTTGTTGATTTTAATATTATCTTTGTCCTCCGTTATCGGTAACGAAGCCTATGTCGGCCTTGCGGCAATCGCAGGGGTGGCGTTGTATTATTTCGTTATCTGGTTGTTGCGTGACAAATTGGAAAGCGAATTCGTTTTCTACATTGAGGAAAAATAATAACATAAACTACTTATATACATTAACCCATGACACAAACAATCATTTGGACTATTGCAATCATCTCCGTGCTCGGAGCTGTCCTTGCCGTTGTCCTTTACCTTGTTGCCAAGAAGTTCAAGGTTGAGGAAGACCCGAGGATAGATCAGGTGGAGAAAGTATTGCCGGGTGCAAACTGCGGCGGCTGCGGACAAGCTGGCTGTCATGCGTTTGCACAGCATTGTGTCGAGTCTCCTGACCTTGGCGGATGTTTCTGCCCTGTCGGAGGCAATGACGTGATGCAGAAAGTTGCTGGTGTGCTCGGACTTCAGGTCGAGGCAAAAGAACCGATGGTGGCAGTTGTACGCTGCAACGGTTCCTGTGAAAACCGCCCACGCACCAACGAGTATGGCGGATATGCTTCATGCCGCGTGAAAGCTTCTCTTTACAGCGGAGACACCGGATGTTCATTCGGCTGCCTCGGTTGCGGTGACTGCGTGAGCGTATGTAAGTTCGGGGCCATTGTCATGGACCCTGAGTCCGGCCTTCCTATTGTTGACGAGGAAAAATGTACTGCCTGCGGTGCATGTGCAAAGGCATGTCCTAAGGGCGTAATTGAACTCCGCAACAAAGGCAGAAGG
>CAMCIE010000117.1 GCA_945874815.1 uncultured Bacteroidales bacterium | reverse complement strand
GTTACAATATGAACGACCTGGTCGAGGTGGGCGGATGGTACCATAAGACGCCGAAGATCCACATGGTGCAGAAAGTCAATGGGATAGTGAGCATTACCGGTGAAAAACTTTATGAAAAACAATTCATCGAAGCTGTGCGTCTGGCGGAGAAAGAGACTCAATGGAAGGTGAATTTCTTTGTTGGATTTGCAAATCCGGAGGATGCCCGCTATGATTTCTATTATGAGTTTGAGAACAGGAAGGTGCGTCGCTCAAAGGCAGAGAAATTCACTCAGATTGTGGATGAAAATCTGAAGAAGATGAATATCGAATATGAGTCCAAGAGGGCTTCCAACAGGCTCAAGGCACCGAAAACCTATGTCCTGAAAAAGAATGCCTACGATCTTTTCAAGAAGAAGAGCCTTTCGGAAGGCGCCCGTGACGGGCAGTTCAAACTCGTCATGCTCATGCAGGATAAGCGTCGCCAGAGGTGGATAAATTCGCTTAGTGAGGACTGATAATGAGAAGAGCGGTTATATTTGACGTTGACGGGACTCTTTATCGGCCAGACCATTTTGCATTGAGGCTCATTGCCTCAGACCCCTTTCACATCTGTATGCTTGCCAGAGAGAGAATCTGCCGCAAACGTTTGCAGGGCAGGGAGTTCGCTTGCAGCAAAGACTATTATGACAATCTTTTTTCCTTGATGGGCAGGGGGTCGTCACGCAGGGCTGAGCGATGCCGGAAGTGGTTCTGGGAGATTTATCTGCCTGCACAGGTGCGTATTATCCGTGAACAGTTCAAGGCGCGCCCTCATCTTGTGGAACTTATTCAGAAACTCCGGAAAGATGGCTGGCTTGTTGCTGTGCTTTCCGATTATGGCCTTGCGGCTGAAAAACTTAAGGCATGCGGACTTGAAAACCTGCACTTTGATGCAGTTCTGGAATCCCCTGATGCGGGTGGACTCAAGCCTTGTCCGCGGACCTTCCTGAATGTTTGCGAACATCTGGGCGTTGAACCACAGGATGCCCTGATGATAGGTGACAAGGTTTCCACAGACGGAGGATCCATTGACGCAGGCCTTCAATTCATTCATCTGATAGAAAAAGAATCACAGCGAGGCTGTGACGGCCCCGCTGTGAATGATATGCTGTGGAGTGAAATTCTGGATTTCTTCCACCTCTGGGATTAATTTGCCTTTGCTGAGGATGCTCCTGTGCAGGAGATTCTTGCAGAGAGAACTTCAGAACCGAATCTGATGGAAGATGCCCCTGAGGCTGTTCCTTTGATGTGGCCTTTGCAGTCGATTCTTGCTGCACTCGCACCGGTAAGTTCACATTCTGTGTCAGCCGTAACGACAGGAGACGATGCCGCTTTGAGGGCAGATGCACCCGAAAGTTCTATTTCTGTGAGTCCTGCATTTCCTGACAAGGCTGCCATTGAAGCTCCAGAAAGGTCAACTGAGAGTTTTCCTGCAGTGACTGTGCTGTAAAGTTCCGATGCGCCAGAACATTCAATATCAAGTTTTCCTGCGACATTGAGGTCTGCCTGGAACCGGCTTGCTCCACTGAGGTCAACATCCAGTTTCGATGCATTGACCGGGGTGTCAGATACGAATATCGATGCTCCGCTGATTTCTATGTCGTCAATCATGCTGGAAGAAGGGAGAATGACTTTGATGGATCCGCTTTTGGAATTCATGTTCATCCCTTTTACATAGATGCTGAGCTTCGGACCGATTCTTTCGACTTTTACTTTGTTGATGACGTTTTCATCAGCTGTCAGCTCAACGGCTGAAGCGCTTTCAGACCAGATTACATCAATGGCAGAGCTTACTGATAATTCCCTGTAGTCTTTTGTAACAGGTATCTCTATGGTCTTGGTATTTCCTGCAATTGCCGCATTGCCGCAAGAAGTTGCAATGACCAGCGCGCAAATGGACATGAGTGCATGTCCGAACAATGTTTTAGCTTTCATAATCAATATATATTTAAAATTAGCCTTATGGTTCCGGAGCGCAAATTTCATGCATTTTTCTGCACTCCCGAATATATGACGCCAAAATTATGAAAATGTTGCAAAAAAATGTTCTTTATTTTACCTCCTCGCAGACGACCATGTCGGTGCCGTACCAGACGGTGATGATTTTGTGGAGGGTGGTCGTGCGCACGCCTTCGCGGACTACATCTGTCCCGGCATAACGGCAGACCTGTGCCGCGGCTTCCTGACGGGCCGACTCGATGCGGCTCCGGGGCTCGCTGCTCTTTACATATTTCAGCTCAATTATGTAGCTGTGCTCCATGTCGTGGAAGATGTCCAGAAGAGGACACAGGAAGATGTCTGCATAGCCCTGCTTGTTGTCAAGCTCGGATATCGGCCTCCAGAAGCGGTTCTGGCAGGTCATCGCGAGAGTAAATCCGTGTACGAACGCCTCGCCCTTCTGCTTGTCCCGCTGGGATGCGAAACGTCCCATGCACTCGGCAATGTATTCAAAGAACGGCTTCCAGTCGCCGTCCCAGGCCATGTCCTGGGCCAGTTTGTTTTTATCATAGTCATCCCGCTCCAATGACACATCGCGGTAAGTGTCAAGCAGATAACTGAATATCTGCTCGCGGACGACCTCGTTCGGGATGGAAAGTTTGGTGTTGCCTTTATATGTTCCGTCGATGCTGACCATGCCGAAATAATACAGCAGGCTGACGAAGTTGTCCGGCTCGGCAATCTTCTCCGCCGGGAAGCCTGTCTTCAGTTCCCCCGTGATAAATCCCTGATTAACAAGAGTCTGAATCACCGATGCGTCGTGGGCGAACTCCTTGTCCTTGCGGATGAGCATGCGGAGCTTGTTGTAGTCCACGCGGATGTTTTCCTCAATCATCCGGCTTGGAGCCTGACCGTTGTAGCGGATGTAGTTGTCGACAAAATACAGGACCATGCAGGAATTATACATAGTGGTTCTTCCATAGCACTCGGGAGCAAAGCAGTAGTTGTCATACCAAGGCTTCATCATCTCTATGAGCTCATCCACGCTGTGGTTGAAAAGAGACACGCTTGAATAGTAGGTCAGCATGTCACGCACCTCCTGCTCGGTGAAACCGGTCAGTTCGTTGAACTCCGGAGAAAGGGAATAGTTCGTGCCTATGTTGAAACCGCTCGTCAGGTCGTCCATCGTCACAGGAGCCACTCCCGTCACAAAGCAGCGATGGATTGCGGAATCCGTACCGGCCTTGACCGTATCAAAGAAATTGCGAAGATACCCTGTACCGTGCGTTTCGGACTTGTATTCCTCGAGACACCCAGGCTCGGAAAGTATCTTGTTGGTGAAATGATCGTATTCGTCGATGAACAAGTAAATTTTCTGATTGGCCTTGAAACATTCGTCACAGATATATGACAACTGATTTACAGCGCCATATCGCTGTGCCACTTCTTGCTTCATCCCATCCGGAAGCCTGTCCGAATAACGGTCGCAGAACGACTGGAAGACTATGTCACAATATGAATCCAGAGACTTCCGGTAGTCATTGATATCAGCGCTGACCACCGCAAAATTCAGATATATGATAAGGTATGAATTTCTCTCCGAAGTAGGATGATCCCCAATCCAGAGCCCGCCGAATAACTGCTCAAACTTGTCCTTCTGCAGGACATCATAATAATACCTTAGCATTGACAAAGTCAAACTCTTGCCAAACCTTCTCGGACGGATGAAAAAGAAGAACTTGTTGGCACTCTCTATCTTCTCTATGAAGCGAGTTTTGTCAACATAGTAGCAGTCATCACTGCGCACGGCCTCGAAATTCATCATCCCGTAAGGGATTCTCTTGCGGTATTTCCCGGTATTCGGATCAATCATATCAGCCTCCTTTCATTGCTTCAACCCACAAATATATGAATTTATCCTATTGAAACAAATCGTCCAAAGTCAGATTGAGTTTCTCATACGGGCACAGATTTTGATGGAAGTGGCTTATAATCAGGGTGTAAGAATTCTTGCATCCGCAAATCAGGTCACTATGAAACGAATAATCACTCTTTTGGCAGTGATGTCAGTTCTGGCATCGCTGCCTTCATGTATTTGTGCCGCCCGGGTGGACAATACTCCGGTGAAATCACTCGATTTGACTCGCTACCTTGGCACCTGGTACGAAATCGCCCGGTTCGACCATTCTTTCGAAAGGGGCATGGAAAACGTGGTCGCAGAATATCTCCTGCGCGATGACGGAAAAATCGACGTCATCAATTCCGGATGGAAGGATGGCAAGGCAAATTTCTCTGGATTCTGTCCCGTACCCCGGCTGTCCCGGATTCGAAGCTTGAGCCGGTTATCCTTGAGGCCAGCAGCAGGGGATATGACACATCAAAACTGATATGGAGATAGACGTGTCTGTGTTATTTTGGACTGATAATGATGTAAATAGGCAGATTGAGCAACAAACTAACGTGTCAGAGTATTGGATTTTGACACGTTAGATGAAATAATGTAACTTTTTTAAAAGTTATGATTATAAACCGTAACAAGGGAAGAATGTGGATTTCGTTAGTTTCGGTGTGGATTTTCTTACACTTTTAAACGGAAGTTTAGTCTAATAATTAAATATGACTAAAAATCAGTAACTTAAATAGTTTGGATTTTAAAAAAAAGATGCCAATCTTTGCAATTCGGTGCATTGGAAAATGCCCGTTATTAAGTGCGATTCCAGTGTAGTGTATGGAACGAACGAAATTCAATATTTATGTTTAACAGTAAAATGTATCAACTATGAGAAAAATGAGACTATTTTTCACAATGTTGGCGGTGCTGGTTTCTTCTGCAGTCTTTGCGCAGAACATATCAGTATCCGGACATGTCAAAGATGCTAAGGACGGCAGCCCTATTCCGTTTGCCTCAGTGCATCTCAAAGGTACAATGACCGGAGTCAGCTCCGACGCGGACGGTTACTATTCAATTAGCGTGCCAAGTCAGGGCCACCTTGTATTCTCGTCAATCGGATACAAGGCTCAGGAGATTTCAATCGACGGCAGAAGGCAGATTGAAGTCGTTATGGAGAGTGATACCGAAAGCCTTGACGAGACCATCGTCGTTGCATACGGTACGGCAACCAAGAGCTCATTCACGGGATCTGCTGCTGTGGTCAACAGCGAAAAGATTGCGAGCCACGTTTCTACAAACGTGACAAGTGCACTCGCAGGTACCACTCCGGGTGTGCAGATGATTTCTTCTTCAGGAGACCCTGCATCTAACGGCTCTTCAATCCGTATCCGTGGTATCGGTTCAATGAGCGCAAGTTCTGCTCCGCTTTATGTCCTTGACGGTATGCCTTATGACGGTTCAATCTCAGATATCAACCCTAACGATGTCGAGTCAATCTCAGTCCTCAAGGATGCAGCTGCTTCAGCTATCTACGGTGCCCGTGGTGCCAACGGTGTCGTTCTCATCACTACCAAGAAGTCAAGCA
>CAMCIE010000116.1 GCA_945874815.1 uncultured Bacteroidales bacterium | reverse complement strand
ATTCATCACGAACATTGCTGATTTATCATCCGGACTCACCAGATGTTTCCTGTACAGAGCCTGACGCACATCTTCCTGAATTACAGAAGATTCCGAGCCACTGCGAACTGTCATTGCAAGCAGGCCTACCTTATCGCCATTGTTATATACCGACAAGAAAACATTTATTGGAATGACAATGCTCTCGTTGGCGTTTCCGTTGATGCTCATCTGTCCGTTGGAGACATTCAATCCGACAATCTGATAATTAGCTCCGTCAATCTTGATAAAATTACCACAAGGGTCGCCGCCCTCCGGGAAAAGTTCCTCATAAATTTTCTTTCCAATCACACAGACCTTCCTTCCGGACAAGATGTCAGCCTCGCTGATAAAACGGCCATATTCAATTGAAGGGGCTTCAATCAGTCGATAATCCGCACTCAGGCCTTTTATGGTGCCGAAACAGCTTCTGTCCCTGTATGTTGCATTGCGTCCCCACAAGGCATTTACAGGCGCAACGACCTCAAGTTCGGGTATTGCTGCCTTCAGATAATCCACATCATCCAGGGTAAAATTCCAGCCCCGGCCTCTGTTGAATCCTTTGTATGGTTTGGTAGTTCTATCCGTTACAACAAGGATGGAATTGGTCGCAAATCCTTCAAAATTCCGGGAAAGCAGCTGCTTCAATCCATTGCCTCCTCCGCTCATCATCAGAAGCATGAAAACACCCCAGAACACTCCGAAGCCGGTTAGGAGCGTCCTGCTCTTGTTTTTGGAGAGTGTATCAAGAATCTCCTTCAATGAATCCATGTCAAAAAGTCTCATCTGCCCTCCCCTCCCTAATCGTTTCTCAATGCTTCAATCGGTCGTACTTTTGCAGCCTTCAGAGCAGGCAACAGCCCTGCAACGGTGCCGGCGACGACAATCAGCAGCATTGCCTCCAGAGCAATGCTAATATCCACTCCCGGATCCTTGAACATATACATTTTCACGAAGCCAAGGTCTGTGGGATTATTTGCCAAAGTAATATCCATCAAATAAATGGTTCCCAGGCCAAGCAGCATTCCAATGAAGCCGAAAATGGCGGTAATGACAATGCTTTCAGCCACAATCAGTTTGGTAATCTGCCATGGAGATGCACCAAGAGCCTTTCTGACTCCTATCTCCCTTATTCTCTCCTTTACTGTAATGAGCATGATGTTGGAGACTCCGACTATACCGCTGAGGAGGGTGAAAAAGCCCAGAATCCACATCGCGATATTCATTATCTTCACGGCCTTGTTCATCTGCAGCGAATTTGTAAGGCTGTTATTGATGTAGAAAGTGCTTTTATCTCTCGGATCTGCATGGTGACGGCTGTTCATCGCTGTTTTGTAATGATTCTCAAAATCTTCGTTATCCTGCTCGGTTTCAAGAGAATGAAAAGAGAAACTGATATTGGAGAACCATGTTCCGCCCTGTCTTATGGCAGTCAGGGTAGTAAGCGGTATATATACTTCACTTGTACCTCCGGCGAATTCATCTGCCTTGATGATTCCGACTACAAGGTAAGCCTGATTGGCGATGTTCACATATTTGCCGAGTATCTTTTCATAGTACGGATCATCTCCCAGCAGACTTGATGCAGTCTTGTCAAACAATACCATGGTGCGACGTTTCTGCTTCATGTCCAGGTCATTGAGAAAACGGCCTGCAATCAGGATCCGGTTATTGATGCTGAATTCAAGCGGCGCCACTCCGCAGATTGAAGCATTCATGGATTCCTTTCCATAGGAAATCGTGCTGCCATAGGAAATCCTTGCCGTAACATCGTCAATTACATCCTGAAAATTACTTTCAGTAAAATCCACGTCAGTCACATCCATCCTGATTTGAGATTGCGCCTTCATTCCATCGTATGGAAGACTTCGCCGGCCAGGATATACAGTCATGATATTGGTCAGGGAAACACCGATGTTGGATGTCAGGGCATTCATCAGGCCATTGCCTGCTCCAAGGAGGGCAATAATCATAAGAAGGCCCCAACTCACGGCAAAGCCTGTGAGCGCAGTCCTTAACTTATTACGTCCCAAGGAGTTCCATATTTCATCCAATAATTCCATCTGCTATTTCATCACTGTATTTCCGCCGAATGGAGAAAGATTATGGTAACGATTCTCCTCAATTGAACCGATGATACCGTCTTTGATATGAATGATCTTGTCTGTTGAATTGGCAACTCCGCTTTCGTGGGTTACAACGACAATTGTGACTCCGTTATCTTTGTTGAGGCTGCCCAGAAGTTCCATTACTTCAAGGCTGGTCTTTGAGTCGAGTGCTCCCGTAGGTTCATCGGCCAGGATGATACGGGGATTGGTAATCAGGGCTCTTGCAATGGCAACTCTCTGTTTCTGACCTCCTGACAGCTCATTGGGATGGTGTTCTGCCCAGGAATCGAGTCCAAGTTTTGAAAGCAGCTCCATGGCTCTTTTATGACGGGCCTTTCTGGAAACACCTTGATAGAAAAGAGGCAGTTCGACATTCTCTACAGCCGTTTTGAACGGGATGAGATTGAACGACTGAAAAATAAAGCCTATCATGTGGTTACGATAGTGGGCAGCCTGAGTCTCTGACAGATTCTTTATAAGTTTGCCATCAAGCCAATATTCACCGCTGTCATAGTTGTCAAGTATGCCAAGTATATTCAGGAGTGTGGATTTACCCGATCCAGAAGCTCCCATGATTGAGACATACTCCCCCTCCCCGATGCTCAGGTCTATGCCTTTAAGCACGTGGAGGGGCTGTCCGTTATCGTAGGTTTTATTTATGCCGTTAAGTTGAATAAGGCTCATAATGGCTGTTCGCTAAAAATAAGTAATTTCCGTTTCGTGATATTTGCTCATGCACGGATAGGAAGGCAGCGGATTCACCTTACAGAAATCAACGCCTTCAAAAGCAGGGTCATCTGCCTGTGAAGTAGGATTGACAACCTTGATTTCAGCATCGATATTGTCACCTGTCACAATCAATTGTCCGTTGTCATAGACATACAGAAGGGTTCCGTTTCCAATTTTCACGCTGGTTACCAATGATTTGACTTCCGCAGGTAGATTCGGCTCTACTATGATTGTTCCGTTGAGAAGATCCGGTCTGATGCCGAGGAAATACTGATACCATACTCTCAGATATTCCGCATTGCTCCAAGCCTGGAGGAAGGTTCCCGACAGGTTCACCCAGTCGCAGCCAGGTCTTGGGTGAGCATCCGCATTTTCACTCAGGCTTCCGACTGCACCCTCCTTAAGGGCCTGTCTTCCCATGTTGCAGAAGAGTTTCCATGCTGTTTCCTTCTGACCGTACTCAATCATTCTCTGCATGGCTATTCCATTGTTCCAGAGCCAGATAGTTCCGTTATGGTAGGCGTCATCCTTATGATAGTAGTGCCAGTTTTCATGCTGAGGGTGGAACTGCTGGTCCCATTGTGCAAGGGATGCTGTGCCCCATGGATAGACGAGTTCTTCCCAAACCCTGCGTGTGACCTGTTTCTTGAAGTTTTCGTCTCTCACGAGGTCGAAGCAGAAGAGCTGGTTAGGCCGGAACTGAAGGTCAGGAGTGGAGTCTGAATTCAGGTGGTCGTATATCATGTTCGCTTTCTTGTCACAGAAGTCGTTTTCGAAGTTTGCTGCAAGTTTGTCAGAGAGTCTGAGCCACTGCTCGGCTGAAGTCTTGTCACCTACGATTTCGGCTATCTTGCTTCCTGCAATGAGTTGTGAGTACCACAGAGCCTGGATGTCATTGGCACGGTTTCCGCGTGGCGAGCCCGGAATGCCGTTGCGTTTTACGTCCATCCAAGTGTCTGCATCGGCATGTGTCAGATAGCCTTTCTGATCGGCATAGTTCTTTATTGATGCGTCGATGCTGAGTTTTATTGCAGGATATATGTCTTTGAGGAAGTCGGTGTCTCCTGAATACTGTGCCAGTTCCAGGGCCTGTGACACGAGGCGCGGGGTGCCGTCCGTGGTGTTGTAGAGTATGCCTTCCAGGTTGGCGCGGTTCGGGATTCTGCCGTATGTAGGTGATTCAGGGTCCTTGTCCTGAAGCTGGATGAAATCCTTGAGTATTTGCTTTGCCACTTCGAATTGTCCGGTCACGAGGCACGCGCCCGGCATTGATATGAACATGTCCCTGCCCCAGTATTCGTTGAACCATGGAAGGCCGGCGTAGATGCCGTTGCCCTGCTGGCAGGTGATGAGTTCGTCCATGGTGATTGTAATCCAGTCAAGGGCCTTGTCAAGCTCCGGAAGGTTGGAAGTCACAAGGTTGTAATCCGTTATCAGTGAATTGATTCTGTCTTTGCGTGCCACAATCATATCATTGCCTTTGGCGTAGAACTCTCCTGCAAGTGCCTTGCATTTTTCAGGTGATCCGTAGGTTAGGATGAATCCTTTCGAGCCCCTGGTCTGTATCCCGTTTTCTATGGTTGTAAATGGAACTTTCTTCAAAGGGGCGAGCAGGATGCGGTTTTCCGGGGCTTCTTTCGGGGTGAACATAAGGCCAAGTTCTGATGGTTCACTTGTGACAAGATGCTCCATGTCAAGGCTGCATTCCATTGACTTGCCTTTTGTCTGCAAATCTATCACGACAATCGGAACATCATCAAGCAGCATGAATGTCTCCTTTGCCTGAGGCCAGGTCCTTTCCATTCGTTCCGGATATACGACGCAGTCCACAGCATCTTTTCTGTACAGTCTCTGTCCGTCTATACTGAGGATGTAGTCTGACAATATGCGTTTCTTTGCCATATTCCATCCGAACCAGAATTCTGTCTCGTCCTGATATGTCTTTCCATACCAATATCCGGCCTTCTTGTCCGTGTAGGAGTATTCCCTGTTCTGCCGATTGAGTCTGTTTTGTAGGTATTATTGCAAGCACTCAATGCTGTCAGTGCGAGCAGAGCGACTGTAATTTTCCTGATGACCATATCTTTCAAGTGTTATTACAAGACTTAAAATGTTCAAATCACGCAAATATACACGAAAATACAATATGGTCCGTCTATCTATGCCTATAATTATATGATTTTCTTTTCCTGACCTATGCCCACCTGTCACCTCGGCTGAGCTCGAAATGACACCTTGTCATCTCGACTAAGGCTGAAGGCCGCATGGAGAGATCTTCATAGCAACTGACACGGTCCCGGTAAGTCGAAAATCACCGTCCTCACTTACCCCCTCCACACTGCCCTGCAACCGGTCCAGGTGCTCACGGTTCGGTCAAATTGCCCGAACCGTCCACAAAATTTTCGCAACACCCATTAATTATCAACTACTTACGATTTTTGACCGTGGACGGTGATTTTCGGGTTATAGATGTAGCAGATAATAAAATATAAAAACTGGCTGACTAAAAAGTCATCGAAATGTCATCTCGACTGAGCGAAGCGAATGGAGAGATCTATTTAAAACATTGATTATCAATAGAT
>CAMCIE010000115.1 GCA_945874815.1 uncultured Bacteroidales bacterium | reverse complement strand
TGTCGTATTGATTCCTAGCAATGAGCCCCATAGTCATCCGGAGATTGATTTCCGAGACGGGTACGAAAACAGGGGAGTCTGCTTGACAGATCATCTGGTCAACGCCGAGATATCCCTCATAATGCCCAACGAGGCTATTTGCAAGAATGGATATAAGGCCCTCGCGGATAGCTGTCAGAGTGTCTCGTGAGATATATCCGGCTATCATATCCTCAATATCCTCGTTACTTGCAAGGATATTCCTGCTGTACGCTCCGTTCTTGGCCTCGAACAGGGAATAACCGATGAAATCGATGCCTTCGTGGTGACATTCGAAGAGCATGGCACATTCCTTTATTATCTCAAACCGTCGCTCGACTATCACAGAACCCTGTTTGCCAAGGGTTCTCCTGCACCATCCTTCGTCGCTCACGGAAAGTCCTTCCCTGATAAAACGGATCCCTTTCCCGCTGCCTGACAACGGTGACTTCAGCACTGCATTGTAATTGGCTGATATGAAGGCCTCTATCTCACTGAGACTTGTAGCAACAATTCTGTAATCAGGTCCGATGACCAGTGCATCTCCACAGTTTAGACGTGAATGCACATCCAAGGCAAACTCACGCCTTGAGTGAGTGCGTATGAACTGCAGCTCTTCTTCTGAAGGCAGGGTGGCCGGATCAACGCCTTCATTGATGAGCCGTTTCTTTAGAGAATGGTTCCATCCCCAAGGGATAATGTTCCGGCTCTGCTTGTTTGGCCGCCTCAGATGTTCGGACATATCTATATTCTCCTTCGCAAATCCCACGGCAGACCTCGGGGGTACGAAGTTCTCGTCCCCATTGGCAATGCACAGGTCGTGCTCCGGATTGAATATATAGATCTGTTCAGACATCCTTATGGCCTCTCCGAAGGCTTCCCGATATTTGTCAATGAATTCCTGTATGGCCATATCTTTGTCTTTCTTTGAATATATATTCTGCAATCATTCGTGTGCCCTTCCTTTGCGGATGAACTCCGTCAACACAATATGAACTGTCGTTGAATACCTCCTTCAGACCATAGCCTTGCCCATGAGCTACTTTCACTAGAGTTCTTGCTGAAGAATCCCCATAGCAATCCGATAACAAGGCAGCCGACAAGGTTCACGGCGAGTGTTCCCCACGGGAAACCTTTGCTCATGGTCTTCATCGCTACGGATATGAGGTAACGTGCGGCACCTCCTAAGAAGCTGCCGCAACCGATGAAGATGGTATTTCTTATGATTTCAGGTATCATTTTACTCAGCTGCCATCTTTAGTCCTGCCTCGAATGCCTTCTGCAGGTCCTCCTCCCAATGAGCATCGCGCCACTGACGCTTTGCCTCTTCAGAGAAACCTGCGAGTTCATATCTGTCATAGTCCTTCACCTGATAGGTGTTGTATGCAACGATGCGCTGCGGCTGGCCGAGTGCCCTTGTGATGCAGAACTCCATGCTGCCGTAGCCGTTGCTGTTGTTTCTCTCAGGTGTTCCGTTCATGGTCTCAATCAGAACCACCGGCACCTTCTTTGGGGCAGTCATGCTGTAGTCGTTATATGAGAGCCATGGGAATGAAAGCCTCTCAAGGAAGGCACGCATCTGACCGGTTACTTCACCGAAGTAGATAGGGGAGCCAAGGACAAGACCGTCAGCCTGCGCTATCTCTTCAAGGATAGGCGAGAGAGCATCTCTGAATCGGCATACGTTGGACGCTCTGTCCTTCAGCTTGCACGCCATGCATGACATACAACCCTTGTAGTCCAGGTCGTATAGCCTGTAAGTCTTGACCTCTATGTGTTCACCTGCAGACTGCGCCCCTTCAGCGAATTTTTGAAGCATCCGGGCAGTGTTCATATTGCGGCGAGGACCGCCATCGATGATGATTATCTTTTTCATGTTCTGTCTTTTATTCTGATTGCTAGCTTTGTTCATCTCATATGCCATCAATGGCTTCTGCACCAGGCTGACCGTTGCAAGGGAGCCTAAAGTGAAGATTGATTTCTTGAGAAAACCGCGTCTGTCCATTGCCATAGATTATGATAATACTTTCAGTCCTATGATTGAAGTTATAAGCGTCAATGTAAACAGCATCCTGCTGAGGGCTGCAGCACTATGCCGGCGTCTCCTTCCAAGGATAGAACAAAGGTAAGATTATTAATTTAGTTTTCCTTAACCTTCTTGCCGGTAATGTGTTCAATCTTGTGTCCGCAAGAGCGCCAAGGTGCTCAGTGCGGTGCTGCGAACCTATACGGACTGTACGGAAGCCTCGGTCGAAGGCTGCTGGGTGCTTGAGAGCAAGGACGGCCACAGGATTGTTCATAAAATCTTGTGGCCATTATTGTATCCCGTTTTGGAAAATCGGCGGGAAAATGATAAATTTGGCGTTCTAACGCGTCAAGTTCAATTATTTGTGACTTGAATAAATAAGAACGACTGATGGACATGAAAATCAAAATTGCCATTGCTGCAGCCTTTGCTGCAATTTTATCCGGGCTGCAATACCCCGCAGAGGCCCAAAATCAAGAAACTCCGAACTATGCACTTGCAGAAAGGTTTTCTTCTGCAAGGGTAAGCAAGATGGTATTTTCCACCAAGGCCACGCCACGCTGGTTCAGGAAAAGCGACAAATTCATCTTTAATTGGAAAACTTCCGAAGGTGAGCATTATTATATTGCCGATCCCGTTGCCGGTACCAGAAAGCCTGCATTCGATATGCAGAAACTTGCGATGAGGATCACAGAAATCATAAAAGATCCGTTTGATGCACAGCATCTTCCGCTTCAAAGAGTCAAAATAGACCCGGATGATGACAACTACCTTACATTCGATGTCCGTTCAACCAAGGAAAGGAAGGATACAACGAATAAATCCAAGTCCCCGGAGAGGATAGTCTATCATTTCAGGTACAGGATCACCGACGGGGACCTCACCTGGAATACCGACAAGAAGGAGGAAAAATATCCCTCATGGGCAAGCATGTCCCCGGACGGACTGACCGGCGTATTTGTGAAGGCCGGCAACCTGTATTATATGGATACCCTGAATCTGCGGAAAGCGGCGAAAGATCCGAAAGACAGCACAATCACCGAACATAGGATCACCAACGATGGAACAAGGGAATTTGCCTATGCCATAAACAATTACAATGGTCTCACTGAGACCGATACCATGGCAAGGGTATATCCATCTGAGCTGGTATGGGCACCGGATTCCAGGCATTTTGCACTTATGCGCTGGGACATGGCTCCAATCAAGGAGTTCTGGGTAATCAACTCCCTGAGCATGCCTCGTCCTACACTTGAGACCTATAAATACCAGATGCCCGGAGAACCCGGACCAGAAGGCCGTCTGTATGTATTCAATACTCAGGACTGGACTTCGAAGGAAGTGAAATGCAAGGCCTTCAAATCTCAGGACATGGGATTCCAGTACAAGAAACCAACTGTAGAGGATTCATTCAGGGAATATAGGTGCCTTGAGTGGCTGGGTGATAATAATGGCTTCTATATCAACAGGTTGAGTCGCGACTTGAAGAGAATGGACGTTTGCCGTGTCGATGTCGGTGCCGACTCTGTAAGGACAATCATCTCAGAGAGGATGAATACCTATGTTGAAGGTCGTGACCTGACCCTTCTCGAAGGTGGACGCAAACTTGTACAGTGGTCTGAGCGCAACGGATGGGCAAATCTGTATCTCTATGATTCAGATGGAAATCTCATAAGGAATCTTACCGAAGGGGCATATCATGTCGAAGATGTGGTTGGTGTTAACGAACGTGAGGGCTATCTGATTGTCAGTGCCTGCGGACATGAGAAAGGAGAGAACCCATATCAGATGCATACGTACAGGGTGAATCTCAAAGGGGGAGAGCCCAAGCTCCTCGATATGCCGGATATGAATGTTGATGCTATCTGTTCGGATGATGGAAAGTATTTCGTTGCAAACTGTTCGAGGGTGGACTGTAAACCTTTCTCTGTTCTTTTCAATGCTGAAGGAAAGAAGATATGTGACCTCGGAGAATCTGACTTTTCACTGCTTTTTGATGCCGGCTACAAATTCCCAGAGCGTTTCAAAGTCAAGGCTGCTGATGGCATAACTGATTTGTATGGAGCGATTTACAAGCCTTTTGATTTTGATTCTACCAAAGTCTATCCTATTTGCGATTATGTATATCCGGGTCCTCAGGTGGAGGCGAACAACATTTCATGGAGCTACGGATTCACCCGTACTGACAGGCTTGCCCAGCTTGGCTTCATAGTAGTGACCGTTGGCAACAGGGGAGGACACCCGAACAGGTCGAAATGGTATCACAATTACGGTTACGGTGACCTCCGCGACTATGGCCTCGAAGACCAGAAATATGCGATTCAGCAATTGGGAGCCCGTTATCCATGGATCGATCTCTCACGCGTGGGCATCCATGGTCATTCCGGTGGAGGCTTCATGTCAACGGCTGCCATCCTCACCTATCCGGACTTTTTCAAAGCCGCGGTTTCTTGCGCAGGAAACCACGACAACAGGATTTACAACCGTTGGTGGAGTGAACAGCATCATGGCATAAAGGAAGTTGTTGAAAAGAATGACACCAGTTTCGTTTATTCAATAGAGACAAATCAGGAACTTGCTAAGAATCTCAAAGGTCATCTGCTTCTTTGCACCGGCGACATGGATAACAATGTGAATCCTGCCAACACCATAAGGGTCATCAATGCCCTGATCCGTGCAAACAAGAGGTTCGATGTGCTTCTGCTTCCCGGTCAGAGACACGGCTTTGGCGACATGAACGAGTATTTCTTCTGGAAAATGGCCGACTGGTACTGCGAGTGGCTCATGGGAGCGAGCAAACGCGGCGAGGTCGATATTGTCGAACTCAATAACGACTGAAAAAAAGGAGCTGACCCTTGCGGCCAGTTCCTTTTGATCTATACCTTCTCTACAGGTACCTGGATGACTGTGAGCCATTTGTCAGAGTCTTCCTGGTTCCAGATGCCGTCGATATAGTTGGCGCGAGGGTCACCTGTGATTCTGTAACCTTCCTTCTCAATCCATGAGAACAGGTCGATGTAATTCTGGCAGAGTTTGTCGTAGGTTCCGAATACCTTCATGCAGATTGCAGTCGGGACGGCAGGGATTTCCTTGAATTTGATCATTTCAGAGTTTTTTCCCATGCTTTTTACCTGCTCGCAGTATTCGATGTCCACGTCGTTTGGCTTGTAGCCTCCGTGCTCGATGGCGTAGTACCTGTAGCCCGTCCAGTCTTCCACAATCTGCGGAGTCAGAAGCTCGATGGCTTCGTAGTGCCTCAATGTGCGTACAGTAACTCTGCAAAGACGTGAGAACTCCCCGATTTTTAAACGATTGTCTTTCATAACATCTGTGCACTGATTGTTATCTGCTGCAAATATACGGTGCTACCTTAGGTACGAGTCAAGAGCCCGGGCGAAAA
>CAMCIE010000114.1 GCA_945874815.1 uncultured Bacteroidales bacterium | reverse complement strand
TTCAGGTCTCTCTATGAGGGTGTCCACAACTCCCTCAACCTGATGAGATGAAAGTTTCTCCAAATCGAATTTTCCAAGGTTCACATAATCCAGACATTCGGAAATCTGCGTAGTCTGGAGCATGCGTTCCTCATCTGTTGCATAATCGTCATGCATAACGAAGTTTGCATCGGAAGACTCTGATACACAGACCATTGAAATCTTTCCTGCAGCGGCATGCACGGTCCCCGGCTCTATGAAATAATGACTTCCCTCAACAGGTACAACCTCATTCATAAGTTCGTATATGCTTCCGTCAAGACATTTTTCGAAAAACTCTGTCGCTGAGACCTCTCTCTTGAAGCCGATATACAGTTTTGAGTCTTTTGAGGCCTTCTGGATATAGAGCAATTTTGCCCTTCCCAATGCATCATATCTCTCCATGGCCACCACATCATCCGGATGAACGAACAATGGTGTACGGCCGTCAAGATTTATGAATTTGATAAATACGGGGAACTGGCGCCCGTAGAACTGATAGACATTCTCCCCTACTACCCTCTCCAGGTAGGTTTCCATCACATCTGACATGGAATTGCCTGACAACCAGCCATTCTCTATTTCCGAATCGGCGAATCCAAGATCTGCGACCGACCATTTTTCCTTTCCATAGGATTTTTCAAATTCGACTGGCTTGAATTTGAAGGGGTATAATTTTTTGTGTGTTTCTGACATATCGAAATTTTTAGCAGATGCGAAGATAATGAAAAATCGCAATATATAATAAATATCGGAGCAACCGAAAAATCGACTGCTCCGATATTTAACCAATTATAACAACTAAACTAACCGTTTCAGTGTAGTTGCAAAGTGTATGCCAAACTATGCAAGTCTCTCCTTGAGAGCTGCTGCCTGAGCCTCATATCCAGGTTTGCCAAGAAGAGCGAACATATTCTTCTTATATGCCTCGACACCTGGCTGGTTGAAAGGATTCACGCCAAGGATGTAGCCGCTGATACCGCAGGCTTTCTCGAAGAAATAGAACAATCCGCCGAGATTGTACTCGTTGATACGCTCGATGCTTACCTGAAGCTGAGGAACGCCACCGTCGATGTGGGCAAGTTTGGTACCGAGCTCAGCCATAGCGTTGCACTCCTCCACATGCTTGCCGGTGAGGAAGTTAAGGCCATCAAGATTCTGAGGATCGTTGGCAATTGTCATGCTGCGGTTGCTGTTCTCAACGGTAACGACAGTCTCCATGAGCATGCGCTCGCCCTCCTGGATGTACTGTCCCATTGAGTGAAGGTCAGTTGTGAAGATGCATGATGCAGGGAAAATGCCCTTTCCATCCTTACCCTCAGACTCTCCGTAAAGCTGTTTCCACCACTCGCCGAGGTACTGGAGCTTAGGTGAGAAGGAAACAAGGATTTCCACGGTCTTGCCGTTGTTGTAAAGAAGGTTACGCATTGCAGCATACTGAACTGCAGGGTTGCACTCGCATTTCTTTGCGCAAGCCTCTTCCATCTCGGCTGCTCCTTTGAGCATTGCCCTCATGTCGAAGCCTGCGAGAACGATAGGAAGGATTCCTACAGGAGTAAGGACAGAGAAACGTCCTCCGACATTGTCCTCAATGACGAAAGTCTTGTAGCCTTCCTGGGTCGAGAGGGATTTGAGAGCGCCTTTGTGAGCATCTGTAACGGCTACGATACGCTCAGAAGCCTCTTTTGCACCGTAAGTCTGCTCGATGTACTGTTTGATCAGACGGAAAGCGATTGCTGGCTCGGTTGTGGTACCTGACTTGGAAATGACCACCGCAGCGCAGTTTCTCTGCTGCATAAGGTCCATAAGCTCGCTGATATATTCCTCTGAAAGGTTGTTACCTGCAAAAACAATCTGAGGTGCAGATTTCTCACCCTTGAGACTGTTCGCAAAAGTGTGTGAAAGAGCCTCGATAGCGCATTTTGCTCCGAGATATGATCCGCCGATTCCGATAACTACTACAAGGTCAACGCCTTTTGCCTTCCAGCTGTCACGAATCTGCTCACATTCAACGATGAGGGACTCCTGAGTTGTTGAAGGAAGGTGTTTCCATCCGAGGAAATCATTTCCTGCACCAGTCTCTGACTCAAGGACATCCAGAGCTGAAAGTGCCTTCTCTACATAAGCCTTGTAATCTGCATCATTTACAAAGGAGTTGCAGCCTCCTAAATTTACTTTTACCATAACAAAATATTGTATATAAAATTACTTCTTCATCTGTCATCCCGACTAACCTTTATCTGTCATCTCGACTAACCATTATCTGTCATCTCGACTAACCTTTATCTGTCATCTCGACTAAGCGAAGCGCATGGAGAGATCTATCAGATGTCTCGACTCCGCTAAACATGACCTAAGCGACTTCGCCCGGCATGACATAAAATGTCATAACCGCGCGAAGTTAGTAATTTTTGTTGCAGATGCAAAGTATTTTCGATTTTGCGAAACCGCATGAGACAGGATTTAGCCAGCTCATCAGTCAGGGTTCCAGTCGCGGACGCAGCGTATTTGTGTATTGGTATTGAAACCAAGGTTGACATTGCCATTATAGCTTATGTTCCAGGAATTCATCGGATTCCCGTCAGTCCTCGTCGAAGAATTCTTCTTGTTTCCATAATTTCCCATGGAATAAAATGAACAGTTATATATCCACCCGGTCCACCAAGCCGTTTTGTTGCACAACAGAAACATCATTGCGGCCTCACGGATGTTAGGCACCCTGTAGCCGTCCGGACAAGGGGATTTACCGGAAATCAGCATATTGTACAAATCCGGATAACTATTGATTCCGGCAGACGGTGCACTTACCAGCGGCCCCGTTTCAAGACCGTTGTAAAGCCTTGCCATCTCCGAATTTTCATCATAAGGTTCAAGCTCGACGGAAGTGTAGAACCTCTTTGATTTGTCGTTGAGGTTGGTCATGCCGAAACGATAGACGGAATTCTCGTCAATCGTCCCGGCGGGAGGATACTCGTCCACGATGTTCGCCGGCCTGTGGGCGTCATCGTCAGTGTCGAAATCCTCCGGAGTGAAACCGAGGTTCCTGACACATTTTACAATATAAGGACCTGACTCCCATGTATCCTGCTTGTATCTTGAGACGGAAAGTCCCTCTTCGGCCCACAGGACCTGAGGAACGATATATCCGGACTGGGCAGAACTGCTGACTATATGGCAGTACCATTTAGGCCATCCCGAATAAGGATGTCCGTCTTCGAATTCACCCGTAGCAGAGGCGAATCTGTCCGGATACAGCACCGCATCTTCAGTCAGTCCCAGTTCGCCGAAAAACAGGAGCTGAAGCTGGCCCAGCGAAGCAAGGTACCACTTCACCTCCTCCTTGTCAATCACCCCGTTTCCGTTGGAGTCGCGGTTACGCATCATCGCAGAATACTGGAGACTTGCCTTGTCTGTCTTCAAAAAGACGATGTTGTAATCATTCGGGCGGTTGAAATCCAGAAAGTCCGACCAATTCCTGTCAACCCATGTACCGGAAGAATAACATCCCCACAAACGGACTGTATTATACAGGCCATTATACACAGAAGTATTGCCGAGAGCCGATCCTTTGACGGCGTCACTCGGGCCGTCTTTGCTGTTTTCCCCCGGATAAAACCAAAGATAGTTGTCGGCATTCTCATCGACCGTCTCGCATCCCCACCCGGTGGTAGCAGTCCCCGTCAAGGAATAAGGAGTCTGTATGGACCTCTGTCTCAAAGTTATGACGCTTCCAGTAGCCGAACTTGCCTTGTCGAGACTTTTCTGATTATCACAAAGAATGTGCATCAGACGGTTCGGCTGATTGACAAATCTCTTCCACAAAGTCTGGCTCTTTTCTCCCGTTATAGGATCTTTATCGTAATAGAATTCATCAACAAACACAGTCATATAAATCCTGTCCCTGAACCACGGTCCCGGTTTCCCTCCAATGAGTGTTGCCGGACCCGACACCTCAATCCCGGGATGATTGTCAATGTACCAGTCAAACCATTCCTGGTCAAACTCCCTTCGGAAATCATTCGGTTCCCCGGCATTGTAGGCACGAGCCTGCTCCTTAATGTATTTAGTAAATTCCACAATGTCCATCACTTCCCTGCCGCTCGCCCAAAGAGAGGTCTCCGCATCCGACTCGTAGCCGTCATCCGGATCTCCGGGCCATGCCATGTTGTTTCGGGAATATGGGAAGTCATCCAAGGTCCCAGTCAAAGAAGAACCGCCATAGGTGTAATCATATGTATTTGAGGATGAAACGTTGTTGACCACGAAATGCACCCAGTCATAGTCCATACCCGAAGGAACCTCCGTATCTCCCACCTTCGGAGGTGTTCCCTCTTTTCCAAACGGAGTCTTGACATACCAGGTGACTGTGTTCGGATCTATATATGCGGCATCAAAACAGAAAACACGCTGCCCATAATGGGCATCGAAAGTGAAGATGGATTCTTTAGCCACATAAACCATTCCCTCAGCCCCAGGCTGATCCTCCACCACAGAACCAGGGTTGGCGGCGTCCGAGGTTGTCACTTCCAGTTCTATTTTGCTTACCCCCTTGAGTGTAATGGTATAGGTATAATAGGTGTTCCTTTTGATATTGTAGTCATTCACACTCGTTGCTATGTCCCCAAGATGAACGTAATAGGTGACATCTGCGGCAAGCTGCTGGGTTTTCGCCTCGGAAGACACATCTACATCCATCAGGACTTCCCCCTTGATTTCCAGATATGTGCCGTCCTCGGGAGCATTTTCCCAAAGCCCGGAAGAAGTGTCGAACTCTCCCGAAGCCGTCTTTATCCGTCTGTCGCGTTCGTGATATGAGGAGACGGAATTTTTGGGCGTCGGCCGGTTCTCCATCATATAAAACGAAAAACCATTGACTGTGCTTTCTACAGTCTGGCTGAGTCCGGTGTCGCTGTTGACAAAAGTGAAAGACTCTGTTCCGACAGTCTCGAAGCCGACAGCCTCGGTAGAAAAGAAGCCCTCCCCGGCATCCTCCGCAGCACGCGGAACGATATAACATCCCTTAGGCAGATTGACCACTCTCCAGGACTCCGGACGAAACTCCTTGAGAGTCTGCGTGGTAGTCACGCCTCCTCCATCTGTTGAGGAAATCTCATTGGCGGTGGCGACCCTCACTTTTACCTTCACCTTGGCATCGAATCTCTCCAGCTCCACAGTCGCCGTTCCGCTTCCCCCCGCCGGGGTAATGCCATCAGATGAAATATCTACAGATGTCGCTCCATACATAGGGAACAGACCATTTCGAGAGGTGATTTCCTGATTCAATGTCGCCGTCAATGCGGTCAACTGGCTATATTTCGTTATGGAATTCAGTTTCTCCGGGGACACATTAACCATATCTGCATCTATATTTGCCATTATCACCAGTTTGGCATCAGTAATTGCAGGACATTTGATTCTTACCGTACCATTCGTA
>CAMCIE010000113.1 GCA_945874815.1 uncultured Bacteroidales bacterium | reverse complement strand
ATAAAGATATTTTCAAATCAGATTTTTTACATACTTTTGTGCCCCTGTTAACGAACTTTTTCATCTTATGGACACAAAATATGTATTCGTTTCAGGTGGAGTTGCCTCCTCATTAGGCAAAGGAATTATCTCCGCATCACTGGCAAAACTTCTTCAGGCCAGAGGCTTGAGAGTCACAATCCAGAAATTCGATCCCTACATCAACATCGACCCCGGTACGCTCAATCCCTATGAGCACGGCGAATGTTATGTCACTGAAGACGGCGCTGAGACTGACCTTGATCTCGGACACTATGAGCGCTTCCTCGGAGTACACACTTCAAAAGCGAACAACGTCACTACAGGTAAAATCTACCACACAGTCATCAGCAAGGAGCGCGAAGGCGCATACCTCGGAAAAACCGTACAGATTGTTCCCCACATCACGGATGAAATCAAAAGAAGGATGCTCCTGCTCGGGAAAACCGGCAAATATGACATCATCATCACGGAAATCGGCGGAACCGTCGGTGATATGGAGTCACAGCCTTTCGTCGAAGCCGTCAGACAGCTCAGATGGGAGCTCCCTGAAGACGACTGCATGACCATCCATCTCACCCTCGTTCCTTATTTGAGCGCAGCCAAGGAATTGAAAACCAAGCCGACACAGCACTCTGTCCAGCAGCTCCAGAGATGGGGAGTGCAGCCTGACATCGTGGTGTGCAGGACTGAACACGAGCTCTCTCCGGAGCTCCGCAGGAAGATGGCTTTGTTCTGCAACGTAAAGCCGGGACACGTAATCCAGTCGATGGATGCACCTTCAATTTATCAGGTGCCTCTGAACATGAAAGCCGAGAAACTCGATGAACTTGTACTCGAACATTTCGGAATCACCGATGCTCCCGAGCCGGACCTCAGCCGCTGGAATGCATTCCTTGACAAACTGGCACACCCTAAGACAACAGTAGATATCGCACTGGTAGGAAAATATGTGGAGCTTCAGGATGCATACAAATCAATTCTGGAATCCTTCGTCCATGCCGGCGCAGCCAACGAATGCAAGGTAAACGTACACAGTATCCACAGCGAATTCATTGATGATGAGAACGTTGCAGAGAAACTCTCTGGAATGGACGGAGTCCTTGTCGCTCCAGGATTCGGAGAAAGGGGACTTGAAGGCAAGATCAGGGCAATCAGGTATGCCAGGGAAAACGGACTTCCGTTCTTCGGAATATGCCTGGGAATGCAGATGTGCGTGGTTGAGTTTGCCCGCAATGTGCTTGGCCTGTCTGACGCAATCTCCACTGAGGTGAATACCGCCACTTCCAATCCTGTGATAGACCTGATGGAAGATCAGAAGAGCACGACAATCAAGGGCGGTACGATGAGGCTTGGAGCCTATGAATGCAGTCTTGAAGAAGGCTCGCTCGCACACAGGATTTACGGAAGCCTGACCATATCCGAGCGCCATCGTCACAGATATGAATTCAACAACCGTTATCTTGAGGCCATCGAGGCTGCGGGAATGAAAGCCTCCGGCAAGAATCCCGATACCTCCCTGGTGGAGATTGTGGAGATACCTGCACATCCTTTCTTCATCGGTGTGCAGTTCCATCCTGAGCTCAAGAGCACCCCTGAACATCCTCAGCCGATATTCTCTGCCTTTGTGCGTGCAGCTCTGGAACATAAGGAAAATAAATAATTGATTATGAATATTTTGAAATCTGTTTCACTCATTGCTTTATCTTTATTGGCAGTCGTTTCATGCGCTTCGTCAGAGCCCGTGGTATATGATGTAGAAGTGGTAGCTGAATACCCTCATGACACGGAATCTTATACCCAGGGACTGTTCTTCGATGACGGCAAATTGTATGAAAGTACAGGTCTGAAGGGCAAGTCAACCTTCAGGTGTGTTGACCTGGCAACCGGCAAGGCTTTGAAAAGGATGGATTTCGACAAGAAATATTTTCTGGAGGGGTCGGTCATATTTGACGGAAACCTCTATATTCTGACATGGGAGAGCCGCGTCGCATTCGTTTACGATGCGGCCACTCTCGAATATATGAACACATGGAAATACCCTCGTGAGGGCTGGGGGCTGACCACCGACGGGAAAAGACTGATCGCATCTGACGGATCGGCATACCTCTATTTCATGGATGGCGAATTTGTGCAAAAGGAGAAGATTCAGGTCACTTTCAAAGGACGTCCTGTCCGCTATCTCAATGAACTTGAATATATTGATGGTAAAATTTGGGCCAATGTATATACATCCGACGAAATTGTCATCATCAATCCGAAAAATGGGGAAGTGGAGGGAATCATCAATTGCAGAGGCCTTCTTCCCGACAAGCTCCGCACTAATGACACGGATGTCCTGAATGGCATCGCATATAATCCCCAGGACGGTAAAATATATCTTACGGGCAAGAATTGGCCGAGGATGTATGAAATCCGCCTGAAAAAGCGTAAGTAGCTTATCCAAATTTTGCTTCAATGAAAATAATTGCTATCTTCGCCTGCTGAAAACTCGGGGGGTGCCCTTCGGAGTCCTGCAGGATTGCGCATGAGGCTGAGATTATACCCATTGACCTGAAGCAGATAATGCTGCCGTAGGAAATGAGTCACATACATGGAAAGTACCCGGGTAATGGCATAGTGCCGTTATCCGTTTTTTCATTCTCAGATTTCCCCCGCATTAAATAGGTATTTATGATGATTTCTATCAACGGGAAGCCGACAGAAACTTCGGCCTCCAATCTTGCGGAATTGGCAAGTGAACTTTCCCTGCCACGGGCGGGAGTGGCTATGGCATTGAATGCCAAGATGGTACAGCGTGCCAATTGGGAAAATACCCCATTGGTTGAAGGAGCTGAAATAATAATCATCAAAGCTGCCTGCGGAGGCTGAAAATCCTATGCTTCAGTTCATTACACATTTCAATGACCGCTGGTCATATCTGGATTCGGTGAGGCTTGCCCTTGAGGGAGGCTGCCGTTGGATTCAACTTCGGATGAAGGATGCGACCCCGGAGCAGATTCGCCCTGTGGCTGTTCAGGCCCTGCAGATGTGTCGTGATGCAGGTGCCACCTTCATAATTGACGACCATGTCCATCTCGTAGCTGAAATAGGAGCTGACGGTGTCCATCTCGGAAAGAATGACATGCCTACAGATCAGGCCAGGGCATTCCTTGGAAAAGATTTCATCATAGGCGGCACAGCCAATACACTTGACGATGTCAGGAATCATTGGAGGAACGGTGTGGACTATGTAGGTTGCGGACCATTCCGTTTCACCACCACCAAGAAGGGACTGGCACCGGTACTCGGACTCGGCGGCTATGAGTCAATTGTAAACGGAATGAAAAGCGAAAGTATTGATATTCCGATAGTTGCGATAGGAGGAATCACGGCAGAAGACATTCCTTCCATCATGGCGACCGGGGTCAGCGGCATAGCCCTCAGCGGCACCGTTCTTTCCGCCCGGGATCCATCCTCCGAAATGGCCAGACTGCTCTCCATGCTCTGAATCAACGGAAATATTCGTAAAAAATCATAATAATATATGGAAAAGTTAGTAATAGCTGGCAGGGAATTCAACTCCCGCCTTTTCCTGGGCACAGGTAAATTCAATAATAACGACCTGATGTCCAGGGCAATAGAAGCAAGCGGCACCGAAATGGTGACCGTAGCGATGAAAAGAATAGAACTCTTCGACCAGCAGGATGACCTGCTCACACACGTTACAAGAAATCCGAATATCCAGCTCCTTCCGAACACTTCAGGAGTGCGCAATGCTGAAGAAGCCGTATTCGCTGCACAAATGGCAAGGGAAGCCTTCGGCACTAACTGGCTCAAGCTGGAGATACATCCTGACCCGCGCTACCTCCTTCCGGACTCAGTGGAGACGCTCAAGGCTACGGAGCAGCTCGTAAAACTCGGCTTCGTCGTACTTCCATACTGCCAGGCCGACCCGACTTTGTGCAAACATCTTGAAGAAGCAGGAGCAGCTACCGTTATGCCACTTGCTGCGCCTATCGGTACAAATAAAGGCTTGAGAATGAGGGATTTCCTTCAGATAATCATAGAGCAGGCAACCGTTCCTGTTGTAGTTGACGCCGGAATAGGCGCTCCGAGCCATGCTGCCGAAGCCATGGAAATGGGAGCAGACTGCTGCCTTGTCAACACAGCCATAGCAGTGGCGGGAGACCCTGTCCAGATGGCAGTCGCTTTCAAGGAAGCGGTAATCGCAGGACGCAGAGCCTATGAAGCCGGTCTTGGAGCAATCTGTGACTCCGCCCAGGCAAGTTCACCACTCACAGCATTTCTTGACAATTAAAAATACCACATCATGCCAAACGACAATAAAGCTTATGCCAAAAGAGAAAAGGCTTACATGACAGGCCGCATTTACCCTTCCATCAAAGTCGGAATGACCAAGGTAAACCTGACACCGACCGTCGTGAAAGACGAGGAAGGCGTTCCTCACATGGAACAGAATGCCCCTATATATATATATGACACAAGCGGGCCGTTTTCCGATCCGGCTGTTGAGGTGGATCTGAAGAAGGGCCTCCCGAGAATGAGAGAACAGTGGATCATCGACCGCGACGACACTGAAGTCCTTCCACAGGTGACCAGCGAATATGGAAAGGCCCGCCTGGCTGACAAATCTCTTGATTCCCTCCGTTTCGAGCACATCCAGCTTCCACGTCGTGCCAAAAAGGGCAAGGCTATAACCCAGATGGCCTATGCAAAAGCCGGAATTATTACCCCTGAGATGGAATATGTGGCCATAAGGGAGAATATGAACTGCGAAGAGCTCGGCATCAAAAGCCACATTACCCCGGAATTTGTGCGCGACGAAATAGCCAGGGGCCGCGCCGTCCTTCCGGCAAACATCAACCATCCGGAATCGGAGCCGATGATCATAGGTAGGAATTTCCTCGTCAAGATCAACACCAACATCGGCAATTCGGCGACGACATCATCCATCGAGGAGGAGGTTGACAAGGCAGTATGGTCATGCAAATGGGGCGGGGACACACTCATGGACCTTTCCACGGGTGACAATATCCATGAGACACGCGAGTGGATTGTGCGCAACTGCCCGGTTCCGGTGGGAACGGTGCCTATATATCAGGCTCTTGAGAAGGTCAATGGAAAAGTCGAGGACCTGAGTTGGGAAATCTACCGCGACACCCTCATCGAGCAGTGCGAGCAGGGTGTTGACTATTTCACCATACATGCCGGTATCAGACGCCATAATGTGCATCTTGCTGATTCCCGTCTTTGCGGAATCGTCAGTCGCGGAGGCTCAATCATGAGCAAATGGTGCCTCATCCACGATAGGGAATCCTTCCTGTACGAGCACTTTGACGACATCTGCGACATCGTGGCACAGTACGACGTAGCCCTTTCATTGGGAGACGGTCTCAGGCCGGGCTGCATCGAGGACGCCAATGATGCGGCA
>CAMCIE010000112.1 GCA_945874815.1 uncultured Bacteroidales bacterium | reverse complement strand
TCCAATTTATACTGCTGCTTATATGCCTTGAGGTTTTTCATCATGGAGAAATCAGCCTCTACCATACCTTGCTGATAAAGATTGATTGTCTCAAGGTTGGTGAAGAACTCAAGTCCCTCAAGAGTTTCAATTGAAGGATCCATAGGATTCGAGCTTCCCTTGATATCAAGAGTTGTCAGGGCTGCCGCCTCCTGGGCTGATATGGCACCGTCCCTGTCAAGGTCGGCATTGTCAAGAATCCACTGCTTCAGGACAGCGTCCTTAATGCTGGAAATGATTGTCCTTCCTTCCTGGGTAATTGTCAATTCAGCTGATTTAGAAGCACATTTGAAAGAATAAGTGGCTGTCCTGCCATCAAGAGCAGAGTTTTCTGCCACCTTGAAACTAACCTTGTCGCCCGGTTTTCCCTGAGTCGCTGAGACTTCTATCCAATCTGCAGATCCCTCAAGAGTCCATTCACGGTCGCTGCTTACCTGGATTTCGAAGGAACCACCCTCTACAGGAAGAGCTTTTGAAGACTCTGAGATGGCAATTTCCTCACCGGCGGCAGCCTGATTGACAGTAATCACGACAGGATCAACTTTCGGATAGCTCACAGTCACTTCTGCCTTGCGCTCTTCAGAATAGTTTGCCTGGATTGAAAGGACAATGGAAGTTCCTTCTATGCTGCATTCAACCCATTCCTGAGAAGAGGCAAGTGAAAGTGTCTCATTTTTATCTGCATTCTTGAGAGTGAAGGCAATCTTTTCCGTGCAAGACGCAGATGTGACATTCACCTGAGTTTTCTCCACTTCCAAAGAAGCCGGAATGACTAAAGGTTTGTAGCCTGCCTGAGTGACAGTAATCTCAACATCCTTAGCCTTAGGGTATTTCACAGTCACCTTTGCGGAACGCTCCTCTGTATCTGTGTTTGCCTTTACAGAAAGGGATATGGAAGACTCCTTCACAGAAGGTGTAATCCAATCCTCAGAAGAAGTTGCTGTAACAACAGAACCCTCGACCGGATTCTCCAAAGTGAAACCGACAGTTTCGCTACAAGCCTCAGCAGGGACTTGTACACTGGTATTGACCACCTTGATAACAGGTGTTTCAATAACCTCAGGCTTCTCACATGAGGAGAGGCCTGAGATCATCATCATTGCCGCCAGGGCGGCTGTAATACGAAAAAGCTTCATTATTCCAAATCTCTTGTTTGTCTGGATTCAGTCTTATGTCCAAGTGCAAATGCCTTGAGAAGCTTGCCGTCTGCCGGACGGAGGACTTTCTCTGTAATGTCCGCAGGAGCTTCGCGTGAAGTCTTGGACATTGAGAAGACTTTTGTCGTTCCGTCATAAGGGTTGCTCCAGAAGTCATAAGGCTCTACGCACTGATCGACCGTCGGAGTGAACTCGATATAGTGCCACTGTCCGAAGTTTCCGCCGGTACCCTCAGCCACATAAGAGAAGCTCCATGGGTAGTTGTACCAAGGGCGACATGTCTGCTGGTAAACGTCTATGGCATTTGCCGGTGCAGAGTCGTTTCTGATGAGGGCCATCAGATGGTCGATTCCCATTTCGTAAGTTGAAATAGGTGCCCATACACCACCATACCAGTGGAGACAATGCTCGTTCGGAGTGAACCTCATCACCATGATGCAACTTCCGTCATACTCTGCATGATCCCATCTCTCAGGGAACTTGTTGCAGAGGGCTGTACCATCGATGAATTCGTAGGTTGCCTCAACTTCCGCATCACTCTTTCCGAAAGGAATTGCAGGTGAATGGTGCTCTGTTTCAAAGAACGGAGTGGTGTTCATTCCGGCATAACCGAAGACAAGCATGGTGTAGTCGGTGTCGGAAGTCCAGTAGAACATCTGCTCGCTCGGGCCTTTCTGGATCTTGTAGAGAATCTCGTTCTCATAATAATGCTCGATGTCCTCCATGAGCATAGCCTCGTCATAAGTGCCGTCCGCCTTCTTGTAAAGGTCGGCATACTGAGTCTCAAGCAGGAATGGGAGATAATACTCTGTATTGTTGCTTGGAGTAAACTGGAATGTTCCGTAATTCCATGTAGATTTCACGAGCTCAGCCTTGACTGTCATGTCTGACTTGACAGCAGGCTCGGTCTTCTGGTCAATGCGTGCAACCTCTGTGGTGATGTTTCCATTAGCATCAACTCCGAATACATACATCTGGTATGTATGCTCCGGGAGGAAGGTCCAGTAGAGGTCTGCATTTCCCCAGAATTCATTGGTTCCGACATGGGTCTGGGCAGTCCAGTTATTATTTTCAGGATCATAGTATCCGCCGTCCTCGAAACGTTTGTTTTCCATGTTCACGATTCTCTGGGCCATCTGGCGGTCATTGTATCCTACACATTTGCTCTCTTCAATGAAAGCTGCATAGTACCTTGTGTCTGCCTTGGTTGGCTCAATCTTCATGCGGATATCCATTGGCTTGACCTGAGTGATTGTGAGCTTGAACTGGCAATCATCAGTAACTGCCTCAGATTCAGTGGTAAAGCTTGTCACCTCAACCGGTTTGGTTGTCGCGCTTCCGCCGTAGTCCATACCCCAGGCCACGATATAGTATTTGGTGCCGGCCCAAAGGTCGGTAGGTGTTTCATGAGAAGGACCGCTGTGGATATAGTCAGTGATGGCAACACCCCAGCTTTCAACGTTGGTCTTGATGTTTGCAAGCATGTTCGACATGATCTCGTCGAGACTGTATTTTGCATAATCCATTTCTGAAATATAAGTCCAGAAATAGTAATCTTCATTTGACGGAGTAACGGTGATGCTTGCACTGTTCTTTGTAATGTCTGTAACACTTGCCTCAAACTTGATGTCCGAGGTCTCCACAATCTCTGTCCTGAACTCTGCGACAACAGTCTCTGTGAGTTTCTTTCCGTCAAGACTGAGTCCGTAGCAATATGCAACATAGTCAGTATTCACATCAAGGTCGGAGTACTTCATCACTGTCTCGGAGCCGTCAGCCGTATAGAACTGAGGTGCACGTTTGAGACATTCCTCCAGAGTGACGTTGTTGTAATCGGCGATTTCCTGAACATATTCCAGGTCACCGCGATAGAGTTCTTCAAGTCCCTCTTCATCAAGAAGATAATCCTGAACCGCACTCTTGGACATCACGAAGAAGATATAACCTCCGTCATATTCCACAGGAGTATAGACCACGGTTGCTCCATAAGGAGTGATGTCCTTTACCTTGATATTGAATACGCCCTCGAATACCGATGCCTGGTTGACTTTCACCACCAGGTCGGCAGCCCCCGGGTAAGAGAGTTTCATGTCGGCAGAACGGGATTTATCGGCATTCAGCTCTGCATTGAAAACTACTTTGCCTTCCTCGACTTTGATGTCATATATCCAGTCAGCTTCGCAAGTCGCTGTAAGGGAAGCTCCATCTGAAGGATTCTCGATGGAATATGGCAGGGCATACTCTCCTGATGCCCTCGGAATATCGAGAGCAATGGCCTTGATCACAGGCTTGAGAGTAACCTTGTTGCAGCCCAAAGCCGCAAGGGCTGCAACAAGGATAAGAGATAATAGAGATTTAAATTTCATTTCAATGTTTTGAATTACTCAATTGTGAATGAATGGATTGCACGGGTGTAACATTCCTTTCCTGTTACGATAGGAGTGTAAGTTGAATCCGTATCTCCCCAGCAATATGAGAACACAAAGTTTTTGGCAACGCCATCCTCCATTTTCGTAGTTGATGACCAGTAATATGCCATTGCTCCATCCAGTTCAGTACCGCCTTCTGCAGCGATGGCATCATTGATTTTGGTCCTGTTCTTGAAGATTTGTATCAGTTGGTCTTTTGCAGGCACACGCCAGCCTGCTTTGCCACAGGTTGAAGCCCAGCTCTGAGCGTTGCAAGGAAGTTCCCATCCACTGATCTTATCATAGTTTTCCTGATAGTTTGACTCGCTTGTAGGCCAGTAAGTCCAGGTCTCTCCAGTAGGAGCATAATGCATCAATTCTGACTGAGCAATGCTTACTGCAAATCCGCTCTTGCCTGTTTCATCAATGTAAGCTACAACACCTTTTCCATTGTCAAGCTCCAGCACTGTTCCAATCTCAACTTTGATTTCCTCAACCTCCTGCTCTTTCAATGCAACGTTGAAAGCTACACGGGCACAATAAGATTTAGTGATATTCATCTGATAAGACTTGGCTGAGAGATAGTCAGGGTCATAGATTATAGCTGCAGCTGTCGAAATGGCAGAGCTCTGAGTTGAAGTCCAGTAATATTTGTATTTCACAACCTCATCACCACCCTTTGCCTTGATAGTGGCATTAATTGCATCCATATTGGTGATTACAGACAACATTTCGTTCTCTGCAGGAAGATATCCGCCAAGCTTGTAAGCCCAGTTGTGAGCATTGAAGTATGTAATGCTGCTGTATGGGTTGTCAAGAATAGTTTTCTGGTTCTTTGCACCGTCATTCTGATCGGTTGCCCAGGAATTTGATGAAGAATAGTCAGAGAAATTCACATCCTTGTTTTCATCAAGTCCAAGCACCTTGACAACATTCTCGTCGCAGTAGTAAACCACTCCGACAACGCCCTGACGCTCGTAGAACTCACCAATCTCATAGCTTGCTTTCAGAGCTGGGCAGCCCTTCTGGAGGACAACTACCTCGACAACCTCACCGGTAGCTCCGGTAATGGTAATCTTTCCGTTCCTGTCGGCAGCATCGGTATTGAGCTCAGCAGTGAATGTAAGAGTCTCGGTGTGAGGAGCTTTTACTTCCACAAGCTTGATCCATTCGACATCGATTGCAACTTCATAGTTCATATTGGTGCTTACTGCCACCTCGAAGGTGTGTGAAGCATCTGAAAGTGAGAAGCTTGTGTCAGTTGAAGTGAGAACGCCATCCTCGAAACGGATTGCCTGGTCGGCAACCTGGCTGGTGGTGTTGTTGATAGCCTCGATGATTACAAGGCCGCCCTTAGGATCTGCAGGAACGTTGATCTTGAGCTCGCAAGCAGCCTCGTCAACTGTTGCAGACCAGCCCTCAGATGCATATTTCACATATACAACGACTTCCTCAGTTTCCTTAACACCTTTGACCTCATATTTGATTGTTGCAACTGAATTTGCAGCAACACCAACTGTTGTGCTCGGACATGCAAGACGGAAGTTTCCGAGAAGAGAAACATTGAAAGTGGTACCGTCAGCAAGAGTGAAGACAACTTCATCCTCGGTTACATCCACTTTCTGGAAGAATGAATCTCCATCCTTACCATTCTCACCCTTCACCTCATAGTACTGAGGAGTCTGACCCGGCCATGTAATCACAAGGTAACCGCTCATGATCTCAATGCTTGGAGTCTGGCCGTCCTCGCCGTTTGCCTTTACCTTAGGATCGGTATATACGCCATCGACAGTCCAGTAATAATTGCCATCCTCATCGAGTTTAACACCTATTACAGGAGTGTGGCCGTCCTTGCCATCGACACCG
>CAMCIE010000111.1 GCA_945874815.1 uncultured Bacteroidales bacterium | reverse complement strand
GCAAGGGTGAGGGCGAGCATTGAGACTGCACCTGCGATATCTGTCTCACAAGCTGCAGGGATGAGTCTCTCACTGAGCATACTCATTACTGAACATGAAGCGCAGCCGTAGTTGAGCTCAAGTGAATCCCAGCACTGCATTGCAACGGCGTCAACCTGCTGAGCCTCAATCCATCTGTCGATTGCCACTCCGAGTTTGCCGATCTTGATGACCTTGTCCTGATAGTTGTCCGGCACGGCAGCATAGCAGCGCAGACTTGACATTTTCTCAACGAGTTCAGGATCATCGTCAGCGATGGCCTCTGCTGCGAAGAGAATCTCTGAGAGGTCGGCAGGAACGACTGTGATTCCTGATGCCTGGAGAAGCTTCTCACTTGCGCGGCAGGTGTTGAAGCCGAGCGGACGGGTTCCGATCTGACCGATACGGCAATGTTTGAGTCCGTTGACTACGCGGCAGACTCCGGCGAATTTCCTGAGGTCCTCTGCCAGAAGCGGAGAATAGATTGAATATGTATGGATTGTAGTGTCTGTGAAAGGAATACCGTACTGATAGAGGTTGTTGCAGACAGAAATCTTGCCGCAGAATGCATCGCGGCGGCTGTCAAGGTCAACCTTGTCATTATCGTCATCACATGCCTGAACAAGCACAGGGACTCTGAGGTCGGCAACGCTGATGGCGTTGATGATACCGATTTCAAAGCCGAAGTTAGGAAGAGAAACGATGATACCGTCGATGCGGTCGCGGTTCTGACGGAAAAGCTCTGCACATTTGAGACCGTCTTCACGTGTCTCGATGCTGCTGCTTCCTGTTGGCGTAGCATCCTCAGGGAGAATGACATAGTCATATCCAAGGTCGTCGAGAGTTTTCAGAAGCTGCTTTCTTACATCTGTAGCAAGTGCTGAATTGAAATATGCCCTTGTGCCGATGATTACACCGAAACACATTCTCTTTTTGATGTTCTTTTTCATTGTATTGGTTAATTGTGTGTTATTATTTCATTAACTGTTCAACTGCTTCCCTCCATCCTTTGTATGCGGAAAGCGTATTTTCATTTGTCTGAGGAACGATGGCCTGATTGAAGTTTGCCAGAGATGCAGGTTGGTCGAAAGAAGACCATGTTCCCCTTGCGAATCCATTCATTATGAATGCTCCGAATGCTGAAGCATCTTCGATTTCAGAACGTACGACCGGTACTCCAAGAAGGTCGGACTGGAACTGCATCAGGAAATTGTTCTTTGTAGGGCCTCCGTCAACCCTGAGTTCCCTGAGCTGTATGCCTGCAGTCTCTGTCATTGCCTTTATAAGGTCTGTCACCTGGAATCCAATGGACTCAAGGGCTGCCCTGCAGACATGTGGAAGTCCTGTTCCAAGGCTGAGCCCGCTGATCACAGCTTTTGCCTTAGGCCTCCACCATGGTGCCCCGAGACCTGCGAATGCAGGGACGAAATATACACCTGCGTTGTTTTCCACTGAAGTGGCAATTGCCTCAATCTGGCTTGCATCACTGATGAGCTTCAGTTCATTCACCAGCCAGCTGACCGTCATTCCCGTGCAGTGTATGTTTCCCTCAAATCCATAGAAGACTTTTCCAAGTGCCGCAAAACCTACTGAAGTAACAAGACCTTCAGGAGCATCGGAATACTTTTCTCCGATATTGACCATGACGGAAGAACCTGTACCGTATGTGGCCTTTCCAAGTCCTTCAGTGAAGCACATCTGACCGACAAGAGCTCCGTGCGAGTCTCCGATTGCGCCAGCTATCTGAATGTTCCGGCTGAAAAGTCCTTCGACGGTGGTCTGTCCGAAAACAGCATCGCTTGGAAGAGGCTTTGCAAGCATTGAAGCCGGAATGGTCATAATGTCAAGCAGTTCCCGGTCCCAGTCCATGGTGTGGATATTGAACAGAAGGGTTCTGGATGCATTGGTGTAGTCGGTAACGTGGCTGCGTCCTTCAGTCAGCTTCCAGATAAGCCAGGTTTCAATTGTGCCCATGAGGATTTCTCCTTTTTCAGCAGCCTGCCTTACACCTTCCACGTTGTCAAGCACCCATTTCACTCCGCTGGCTGAGAAATAAGGGTCGATCAGAAGGCCGCTTTTCTGCTTGAAAGTATCCGAATATCCTTCTTCCTTTAGTCTGTTGCAGATTTCTTCGCCTCTGGTGCACTGCCATACGACTGCATTGCAGACCGGCTTTCCGGTGATTTTGTTCCACACAACTACGGTTTCCCTCTGGTTGGTGATGGCAATCGACCAGTTTACATTCTCGTCAGGGCAGTTGCCTGTCAGTTCTCTGATTACATTGACAGTGTTCCTGTAGATTTCCTCAGGGTCATGCTCCACAAAACCTGAGCGCGGATAAATCTGCTTGTGGGCAAGGCTTGCACGGCTGAGGATAGTTCCTTTTTCATCGAAAACAAATCCCTTGGTGGACTGAGTGCTCTGGTCAATTGAAATAACTCTTGTTTCCATAGGACTATTATTTGACGAATTCGCGGACTGTGGCTGCAATGCCCTCATGGTCAATGCCATAGTGTCTGAATATCTGAGGCGATGTGCCGTGGATCACATTTTCATCAGGAATTCCGAGAATCTTCACCGGTACCGGATTCTCTGAAATGGCTTCAGTGACAAGCGCTCCAAGGCCGCCGAAAATGCTGTGCTCCTCCACCGTCACTATCCTTCCGGTTTCAGATGCTGCTTTCAGTACGGCTTCCTTGTCAAAAGGCTTGATGCTTGAAAGGTCAAGGACTCTTGCATGGATATTTTCCTTTTCAAGCTCCCTGGCTGCTGTCAATGCATGATATACAGTCTCACCGGTGGCAATTATGGCAATGTCGTTTCCTTCATGAACGATATTGGCCTTTCCGATTTCGAAACGGACGTTCTCGTCTGTATATACGTCAGGAACGGCTGCACGGCCTACTCGTACATAAGCAGGATAAGGATAATCGACAAGCAACTTCACAAGCTCTGCCGTAAGACGTGCATCACTTGGAAGGAAGATGGACATGCCCGGGAATGTCCTGAGAACCGCGATGTCGTGAAGACTGTGATGAGTTGTTCCTAGAGCGCCGTATGCCACACCTCCGCTGACTCCCAGAATGGTTGCAGGATTCTGGCTGTATGCCAGATCTACCTTGACCTGCTCAAGGCTGCGAGCTACATAAAAGCAAGCAGGGCCGCAGCAGAATACCTTCTTTCCGCTGTGTGCCAGACCTGCCGAAATACCTACTGCATCCTGTTCTGCGATGCCGCATTCGATGAACTGTCCGGGCAGTTCATTCGCAAAGTCGGTAAGGGTTACGGAACCTCTTGAATCCGTAGCCAGAGCGACGATGTCCTTGTCCTCGCGTGCAAGAGAAAGGAGAGTATCCGTGAAGCTCTTTCTGCAGGCAATGTTATTTTCCATAGTTCAGTAACTTATTAATATTATCTTCTATTTCCGCAACGGCAGTCCTGTACTGTTCTTCTGTAGGAACGCCATGGTGCCATTTGGCAACGTTTTCCATGAATGAAACACCCTTTCCCTTTGTCGTGTTTGCAAGGATAAGGTGTGGCTTGCCGTTGTTGTAGTCGATGGAATCCATCTTGGAAACAATGTCTTCCATCCTGTCACCGTCCATGTCCATGACATCCCATCCGAATGAAGACCATCTTGAATGAAGGTCGTCCAATGCCATGACATTCTCCGTATTGCCGCTGATCTGAAGCCTGTTGCGATCAATGATTGCGACCAGATTGTCCAGATTGTACTGGTTGGCCGCCATCATCGCCTCGTAGATCGAACCTTCCCCTTGTTCTCCGTCACCCATGACAACAAAGGTCTTGTAGGCTCTTTTATCCATCTTGGCGGCGATTGCCATGCCCACACCGATTGACAGACCGTGTCCCAAAGCTCCGGAACAAACCTCAATGCCGGGAACATTGACTGTCGGGTGGCCGGCAAGAGGAGAATCGAACTGTCCCAAGGTGTCAAGTGTTTCCTTGGAAAGGATTCCTTTTGCCTCCAGAACAACAAACAATGCTTCCACGCAGTGCCCTTTGCTGAGAATGAACCTGTCGCGGTCAGGCGAATCCAAGTTGCCTGTTTCCACATTCATTGTGTGGAAATACAATGCAGTCAGGGTGTTGAGAATCGAAAGATCGCCTCCCGTATGTCCTGCCTTTGCCCTGTAGATGACTTCCAGGAGCCTTTTTCTGCATTTTTCGGCTTGTAATTGTAAATCGGTTACTTGCATTTTGTTATTGCTATGTTGGTTTTGCGGAGGCAAATATAAGCAATCGAAATTAAAAACCAAAAGTAAACGAAAGTTTTTTGAAAATTTTCTTTCGTTCGAAAGTTATATCTTCCTTTACTTTTGCCGTATTTAGAATTATTTTTAGTAGATTTGCGGAACCAAATCTTAAACTTATGGCTCTCAATCAAAGACGAATGAGCATCTTGAATCTGATTCGCGAAGACGGTCACGCCAAGGTACAGAAGCTTGCAGAACTCTTTGAAGTATCCGATGTCACTATAAGACAGGATCTTGAAGCACTTGAAAAAGCTGGCTACATCCAAAGGGAATACGGCGGGGCATTCCTCAAGGAATTTGATTCATTTGCAAATACAGGTACTCTGCTCAACCAGAATCATCTGGAAGAAAAGAAAGAAATCGCAAAGAAAGCAGTCACCTTCATTGAAGAAGGGGATACCATAATTCTTGATTCAGGCTCCACAACCACCGAACTGGCCAAACTTCTCGTGGACTTCAGGAATCTCACGGTCATCACCAATGCACTGAACATCGCATATATCCTCGGTTCCAATCCTGGAATCCACCTGATTGTATCCGGCGGAGAATTCAAGGCCCCGACCCTTTCGCTCACGGGAGAACTGGCTGCATCAGTCTTCAAGAATTTCAATGTTCAGAAGCTTTTCCTTGCAACCGCAGGAATATCAAAGGATTTTCAGCTGACCTATCCTAGTTTCAGTGACCTGGGAGTAAAGTCGAACATGATAAGGGCAGCAAAGAAAGTCTATCTTCTTGCAGATTCTTCGAAATTCGGTTATTCATCCTTTGCTTCACTCGGACGTATTTCGCTGGTAGATGCGATAATATGCGATGACAAAATTACCGATAACGTAAGGGCAAAGCTCAGGGAAATGTCAATCGGCATCATCTGACCTTTTGTTTTTCACCTTGAAATCCCATATATTTGAGGTGGAAAAATGAATGGTTTATGAATAACGTACCGTTTCTCAGGCAGGTTGCGGAGCATTATTGCGCTCAGGGGGATATTGAAAGGAAATGCTTTATCTTTCCGAACAGGAGGTCGATGGTGTTTTTCCGGAAATACCTCTGCGAGGTGCCTTCCAGAGCGCCCTTCGTAATGCCGGGGATGTTCACGATCAACGATTTCTTTGCAAAGGCCGCAGGCTGTGCCGCATCGGACAGGGTGAGGCTACTGATAGAATTGCACTCCTGCTACAGTGCCCTCAATCCCAAGGCAGAGCCCCTCGACGAATTCATATTCTGGGGCGACGTCATCCTTGGAGATTTCAACGATGTGGACAAATATCTTGCGGACCCGGCCCAGCTCTTCGCCAATGTAGCCGACTTT
>CAMCIE010000110.1 GCA_945874815.1 uncultured Bacteroidales bacterium | reverse complement strand
CATCTGTATGACATCGACAATCATGTTTTCAAGGATGTCATCGATGATGAGCTTTACTCGATGATACAGTCAAAGCTGATGAGGAAACGCTTCAGAGGCTACAAGATTGAGGGACTCGACATACAGATTATCGGAAGACCTACAAAGAAGAAATACGCCCCTCAGGCATAGAAAAAGGCTGACATAAAACTGCCAGCCTTAACTTTTACAATTCAGCCAGTTTGTCCAGGGACAACTCAACCAGCTTTCTTACCTGTGGTTTGTAGTCCGGGTTGCTGGAGCCGATGTGACGGTTTGCAATGATGCAGCATACTGTACCGGCATTGTGGCCCAGATGTGCGGCAATTCCCGCGACTGCCGATCCTTCCATCTCGAAATTGGTGACTCTTTCTTCACCAAAACGGAAAGACTCGAATGTATCGAGCATATCCGGCATTGCAAGCGGCATTCTGAGTACCCTTCCCTGAGGGCCGTAGAAACCTGATGCGGCGATGGTCATTCCCTTGATGGTGCAATCACGGAACAAATCCGACATACGTTTTCCGGCTCTGACGAAATAAGGATCCGGAAGATGTTTGTTCCAGCCTGTATGTTGCTTGAAAGCTTCCTCTATCTGAGGCATTGCTATCTTGTCCCTGTCAGCATACCAGTTCAGCAGGCCGTCGCAACCTACAGAAATATGGGAAAAAACAAAGGAACCGAGCGGAATATCCTTCTGTATGGCACCGGATGTGCCGATGCGGAGGATATTGAGACACTTTTTCTGAGCCTTCGGCTCTCTTGTGATGAAATCTATATTTGCAAGAGCATCCAGTTCATTCATCACGATGTCGATATTGTCAGTTCCTATTCCGGTTGATAGCACCGTCATCCTCTTTCCTTTATAATGACCGGTGACAGAGACAAACTCCCGGGACTGGTGTCTGAATTCCTTGTCCTGAAAGAATTCGGAGACCATGTCAACACGTCCGGGATCTCCTACAAGTATCACGGTATCAGCAAGTTCCTCCGGTTTCAGATGCAGATGGAACACTGAGCCGTCCGAGTTGATGATCAGTTCTGATTCTGCTATTCTCATAAATCGTAAATTTAGTAATCAAATGCTAAATTTAGTTTTTATCTATGAATTTTCCTATTTTTGTCGCAAACTTTTACAACAATGTGGACCAGAATACAAATACTTTACATTTCAATAGCCACAATCCTTGTGGCATCTATGTTCTTTTGTGATTTTGCAACCATCATCGGTCCGGAAGGGTCCGATGTCTCGATAGCCTACCGTGAGAAAGTGCCTTTCCTCATCCTCAACATCATGGCGTTCACAGCACAAGTGTCAGCTCTTGCCAGCACCAAGGTGCGTTTCCTTCAGATGAGAGTCTGCATCATAGCGGCACTTCTGCTGCTGGGCTTCCAGATCTGGATTGGTGTTGATTTCTTCACTCACAGGAAGGAGATGGTGTTCTCTTTCACTGCTCTTTTCCCTCTTGTAGCTTCTTTTCTGGATGTCATGGCGGCCAGGAACATCATGCTCGACGAGATGATGGTCCAGACCTACCACGCCATCCACGATAAAAAGAAACGAAACTAAACAAGTGCGAATGAAAGTTCGCCTTTGCAGCAAAGGTTGCCGTCAACTTTGAGGACAGCCTCGCAGAAAAAAATCTGGCCTCTTCTGTTGACCAGTTTTGCAGTGATTTCGCAAAGGTCTCCCGGCTTTACAACATGTTTGAAACGCACGTTGTTGATACTGCTGTACAAGGTGGTCTTTCCCTGAATTTCATCTTTAACCAGCAAAGCGCAGCTCTGTGCCATGATTTCACATTGAATCACGCCGGGAACTATCGGATTGCCAGGGAAATGTCCCCTGCAGAAAAATTCATCTTCCTTGATACGGTATTTTGCATGGGCAATTCCGTCCTGGTCTATGTCAATCTCATCAACAAGGAGCATAGGCTCACGATGAGGGAGATAATTCTTCAATTCTTCTCTATCCATCTATAAGTTAATTTAGAAGTATTTTCAAAAGTTGTCTCGGATATGTCATTTGGACTTCGCCTGACATGACAGACTTGCGTAAGCCCGATTATTTTCTGAAAGCGATGCAGCCGTTGTGTCCTCCGAAGCCCAGAGAATCGGAAATCGCTATTGTCAGGTCTGCCTTTACAGGCTTGCCAGGAGTATAGTTAAGGTCACATTCAGGATCCTGCTCGTCAAGGTTGATGGTCGGAGGAACGATACCGTCTCTCAGTGCCAATACAGATGCGAGAGCCTCGACAGCGCCGGCGGCTCCGAGCATGTGACCGGTCATTGACTTGGTTGAGCTGATATGCGCCTTGTACGCATCATCGCCGAGGGCCAGTTTGAACGCCTTGGTTTCAGATACGTCATTAAGGGCTGTTCCTGTGCCGTGTGCATTGATATAAAGTACGTCGTCGCTGGTGTATCCGGCCTCGTCAAGGGCCATGCGAATGGCTGCAGCCTGAGTTTTGCCGTCCGGTCTCGGCGCTGTGACATGGTGGGCGTCACAAGTATTGCCATATCCGCAGATTTCTCCGAGAATGACTGCGCCCCTTGCCTTGGCATGCTCATATTCCTCGAGCACGAGCATTGCAGCACCTTCTGCCATCACGAATCCGCCTCTGTTCTTATTGAAAGGCAGTGAAGCATATTTCGGATCCTCGGCACGTGAGAGAGCCTTCGCATTTGCAAATCCGGCGATTCCCAGAGGAATTGTGGCAGCTTCGGCACCACCTGCGATGATGGCATCGGCATATCCGTGCTTGATTGCACGATAGGCCTCTCCGATTGCGTTGGTTGATGTTGCGCAGGCTGTAACAACCGGTACGCAAGGGCCACATGCATTGTGTCTGATTGCGATGTTTCCGGCAGCGATGTTGGCAATCATCGTAGGGATGAACAGAGGTGAAATCCATTTAGGACCATCTGTCATCATTTTTTCCATCTCGCGCACCTGTGTCGAGAATCCTCCGATTCCTGAGCCGACATATACGCCCAATCTGAAGGCATCGATATTTCCGCCCTCCTCCGATGAGTTGAGACCGGACTCTTTCATAGCCTGGAATGCGGCCGCAACTGCAAAAACGGTGTATTTATCCTGTTTTCTTGCGAATGCAGGCTCTATTCCGAATTCAGCAGGATTGAAATCCTTGACTTCACCGGCAATGTGCACCGGCAAATCTTCTGTTGGGAAAGCCTTGATGTAGTCTATTCCACAGACTCCGTCAAGGATGTTTTTCCAAAATGTCTCCACATTGTTTCCGACCGGGGAGATCACACCGGTACCTGTAACTACTACTCTTCTGTTCATTTTTGTCGGTTAAGAATGATTATGCGAGCAGATTGGAATATGCTTCGCGTATTACTTTTTCTGCGCCAAGGATAAGGTCTTCCACGATAACCTGTGCCGGCTCTATGTTCTTGACCATTCCTGCACATTCTCCGGCCATGTAACTTCCGTTCCTGTCACCCTCTTTCACAGCCTTGCGCAAAGCGCCTGTGCCGAATGAAAGGATTTCCTCAGGAGTGACGTTAGGGTCTGACTCCATCTTTGCAAAAGACTTCGAGAAAGGAGTCTTGAGCGAACGGACCGGATGGCCGAGTGTTTTTCCCGTGACGATTGTAGAAATGTCTGTTGCCTTGAGTATCTTCTGCTTGTACTCTTCGTGCGCTGTACACTCCTCAGCTGAAAGGAAACGAGTTCCCACCTGGATGGCATCTGCTCCGAGCATGAATGCTGCGGCTGCTCCCCTGCCGTCACAAATACCTCCGGCAGCGACAACAGGGATATCGAGGGCATCGACAATCTGCGGAATCAGAGGCATGGTGTGGAGTTCACCCACATGTCCTCCCGACTCAGCACCCTCGGCAACAACGGCATCAGCACCGGCTGCCTGCATTTTGAGAGCGAGGGCAACCGAAGCGACCACAGGAATCACCTTGATTCCTGCATCTTTCCAAGCCTGCATATATTGCGCAGGTGAGCCTGCTCCCGTTGTAAGGATTCTGACACCTTCTTCGATGACCATCTGCGCAATTTCACCGGCATTAGGTGCCTGAAGCATGATATTTACACCAAAAGGTTTATCAGTCAATTCCTTACATTTTCTAATTTCATTCCTGACAGCCTCTGTGCCTGCATTTATGGATGAAATGAGGCCAAGACCGCCAGCATTTGAAACTGCAGCGGCAAGGGAAGCATCTGCCACCCATGCCATACCACCCTGAAATACCGGATATTTGATTCCTAGCATTTCGCATATCTTGCTTTTTATCATATTGTTATGCTATTTTAGTTTCTATCCTTGATTTGCCAATCTGACAAATATATTAATTTTTCCTGACATTGCATCATTACCACTCAAGCAGAACCGCCCCGGAGACAAAACCGGCGCCAAAAGCACTGATGACAATCTTGTCGCCCGGTTTGAACCGGCCCTGCCTGCGACATTCGTCAAGCAAAATCGGGCAACATGAACTTGAAGAGTTGCCATGGTCTTCAATATTGACAGGAAACTTATACGCAGGCTGCTCCAGGAATGATTCAATCGTTTGGATGATACGAAGGTTAGCCTGGTGCAGAAGGAAATGATCAACCTCGTCCGGTGATACGCCCTGTTCCCTGAGGACTTTGGTAATGTCGCTGCTGGAAGCCTTCACTGCAAATTTGAAAACATCCTGTCCTTTCATCTGCAGAGGAACATCCTGCTCCTGCTTGGTGATGTAAGGGGTAGGCTGAAGTGTACGATACTGGTAGAGTTTGTCCGTGGCACTTGCAGCTGAAAGGCTGAAACCTTTGATATTGTCGCCGGGTGTGAGGACCGCAGCACCTGCGCCGTCTCCGAAAAGCACGCAGGTACGCCTGTCTGTCCAATCGGTCATTCTGGTAGGTTCCTCCGCACATACTATAAGCACATTTTTTACGCTTCCTGCCTTGTAGAATGACTCGGCCAAATGGAGAGCATAGATGAATCCCGCACAGGCACAGTTGATATCTATGCAAGGACAGTTCGCCCCGATTCCTCCCTGGATGATACAGCTCAGCTGAGGCGTGATATATTCATTCACAACATTGGAACAAATGATGAAATCCAGTTCAGATGCCTGCATTGAAGCATCTTCCAAAGCCTTCCTGGCTGCTTCGATAGCCATTTCCTCCAATCTCTCATCTGAAATGACATGTCTGCTCTTCACACCGGTACGAGGATATATCCATGCATCGCTGGTATCAAGGAATTCAGAGAGCATATCATTTGTCACTACTTTCTTGGGAAGGACACTTCCCGTTCCTGAAATCTTCATATTTATTTTTTCCACTAATTTTCACAAAATTAAACCGCTCTGCCGAATAAATGAAATGTTTGTGGCAGGCGGCTGCTTTAATTGGCGTATGTCGGATCCATCCCCCTGCGGGGTGGTGATTTTTGGTTATTTGTGGCAAAATATTTACTTTTGCACGTGCTAAAAACCTAAATTATGAAGAAAACTCCACCGCTTCCAGGTTATCTTCTTGGAAAATATCAGATTACGGGAACAGTCACATTCTCTGTCCTGTTCGCACTGATTTTCCTCAATATATACATTCCATTCT
>CAMCIE010000109.1 GCA_945874815.1 uncultured Bacteroidales bacterium | reverse complement strand
TGATATATATTTTTTCATCTTGCAGGTTCGATGTCCGCGCAAAGATAATACAATTGGAAGAATCATCAACTTTGATTTTGGCAAAGTATTTGTACATTTTTGGCGGTTTTTCAGAGAAAAATGCGCATCTTTGCAAGAATTACGCATCTTTCAGATGCACGGATATAAACATAATATCATAGAAATGAAATTTAACATACTGAGATCCATAATCCTGCCGGCCGCTTTTGCCACTGCTTTGGTTTCATGCAAGAAGGATGAAGAAACAACGCCTCTGCCATCACTGAATGGAACTCTTAGCTTCAGTGCACCGGAATTCATAGAAGCCGGCAAAAGTCTCAAAATGACTCCGAAAGGCGTATCACACCCTGATAATGAAGAACTTGGATATTACTGGAAGGTAACTCCAGTGGAGACGACTTACGATACCACAAGGTTCCAGAACACAGGAAAAGATAAATACGGCAACGAAAGCGACGGATCCAGGACATTCACCTTCCCTGACTCCCTCGGAACATATACGGTCAACTGTTATGCCTATGCTCCGAATTATTCTGCAAGCACAGCATATGGATATGTTACCACAATCAAAAGTGGAATCGATGGTTCGATCAGCGGAAGGCAGATTCTTCCCTCAGATGCCCACGAGAGGATAAACGGCACTGATTACTACTATGTTACAGTGAACGGTCTGAAATGGATGAGGCATAATCTTGACATCAACGGCGGAGTGCCTTTCAGGAAAGCCAAGATTATGGACAACGTTTTCGGAAGATATTACAGTTATGAAGAAGCCTTGAATGCCTGCCCACAGGGCTGGAGGCTTCCTACCGATGCAGAATGGATTTCACTTTGCAAGGAACTGAGCAGTTCATCCGAATTGAAGGAACATGAAGACATTCCGGGCGTTGCATCCAGTCTCATGGTAAATGCAAGTTTCAACACCATCAACATGTGGACATACTGGAAAGAAGTGGGAGACCCTGTAAACAGCATCAGGATGGAAATGATTCCTGTGGGCTTCGCCAACCTCGGTGAAAAGTCTGACAATGCTGATACTGAATGGCTTGAAATGACTTATCCGAAAGCTTCATTCGATGGTTTGTACAGCTATGCGGCTTTCTGGACTGCAGATGCAGCTGACAACGACCAGGCATATTACAGATATCTCCATGTCAAATCTCCTGATTTCAAGATCGGAAAGGCTGACAAGAAATATTTCGGTGCATCGATCAGATGTGTAAAAGAATAAATTAAAACAAAACGTTATGAAAAAGAATGGAATGATTACCCTGGCTGTCATCGTGGCAGTAGTACTTGTGCTTTTCTTCTGGTGCAAGAATGTATATAATGGTATGGTTGCCGCAGAAGAGGGCGTTGGAGCAGCCTGGGCTCAGGTTGAGAATGTTTATCAGAGAAGGGCAGACCTCATCCCTAATCTCGTTGCAACCGTAAAAGGCTATGCAGCTCACGAGTCATCCACACTTGAGGGTGTGATTGAAGCAAGGTCGAAGGCCACACAGGTGACCGTAAACCCTGAAAACCTTACACCAGAGGCTCTGGAGAAATTCAATCAGGCTCAGGGAGAGCTTTCTAATGCACTCGGACGCCTGCTCATGATTACGGAAAATTATCCTGATTTGAAGGCAAACGAGAATTTCCGTGACCTCCAGGCACAGCTCGAAGGAACAGAGAACAGGATTACAACCGAGAGGATGAAATTCAATGACACTGCAAGGGCCTACAATACAATGATAAGGAAATTCCCGAACAACATCCTCGCTTCGATGTTCAATTTCGAGACCAAGGGTTATTTCCAGGCCCAGGAAGGTGCTGCAACAGCTCCGAAGGTAGAATTCTAAAAGAAGTTCGTAAATGAAGACTTCCAAGATACTTAAGGCAGCCCTGATGACAATCGGGGCTGCTTTGCTATGTCTCAATCTGTCCGCCATCCCACGCTGTCCTGATCCTCCGAGGCTCGTGAATGACTTCGCCGGACTCTTCAGCCCGGTTCAGACTGCGGAATTGGAAAGGATGCTCGTTGACTTCAGCGACACTACGTCCAACCAGATTACAGTTGTGACTGTAAATGACCTCGAAGGCTATGATTCAAGCGAATATGCAACCCGCATCGGTCTTGACTGGAAGGTGGGTTCAGCAGAGTTCAACAACGGTGTGGTGGTGCTGGTGAAGCCAAAGACTCCCGACTCCTATGGAGATGCATTCATTGCCGTAGGATATGGACTTGAAGGTGCTATTCCTGACGCTTATGCCACCCGCATTGTCAGAGAGCAGATGATTCCTCATTTCAAGGAGAATGACTATTATTCGGGCGTGAAGGATGCCTGCGTGAAACTGATGAAACTCGCCAGCGGAGAAATCTCAGTCAACGATGAAGATGATGAGGATGAAGCATTCTTCATATTCCTGAGTATTTTGATAGTATTGGGCGTTCTTGCTCTGCTGATTATTGCCGTCAAAAGCAAAGATGGCGGTAACAACAATGGAAGCAGGGGAGGTGGCGGCCCAACCATCATCTTCGGCCCTGGCAGCGGAAGAGGAGGCAGCAGTTTCGGAGGCGGATTCGGCGGAGGAAGTTTCGGCGGAGGAAGCTTCGGTGGCTTCGGTGGCTTCGGCGGAGGAAGCTTCGGCGGAGGCGGTGGCGGCGGCAAATGGTAGGCCGCCACGGCAGCCAGACGGTCTGTCCGAAGTTATCTCAGGTATGAGATTATCTCAGATACGATGTTATCTCAGGTCTGTGACCACCCATGAAGAAGTTCTTTCCTCAGGCTTGAAAAAAGATGCCTGCCTGAGCTGAGCTGAAAAAGTCATAGACTTGATGGAGATGTTGAAAACTACGGCATCAGAAGTCGTGAAAGACGCAGTCTCAAGCTTTGGATTGGCAGAAGATCCGGATATGGTGAGCTTGCACTCACGTATTCCGATGGTATTTACAGGCAGGAGAAGGTATTCGAATGAGCCTTCTCCTGTCTTTTTTACTTCTTTTATCTTGAATGCGGAAGTAAGATTGACAAGCATGGTGGCGGGGTCTGCTGGCAGGGATGAGTCACCGGCTGCCTCGATTACCATCTCTTTTGAAAGGTTATCAGAAATCCATACTGACTCTCCGTCGCAGATTACCTCCATGCCGGAGGATTCGTGGCGATAGCTTGTACCCTGAAGTTGAAGCAGTCCGTCACCATAGACAGGAACCCCGGACAGGGTCGAAGAATAGGTGTATGATATTTCCACATAATTCGCCCCGACCTTTCCGGCAAGGGCCTCAAAAAGGTTGTCCCCTCCGGTAGCCATTGCCTCAGGCAAAAACACCGTCAGGGACATGATCATAGTTAAAATCAATCTCATTCCTTTACAAATTCACGTATTATCTCATCGAGTTCCTCGAAGCTGACGAGGACTTTTCTTGGCTTGGAGCCTTCCTGTGGTCCGACTATGCCGGCCGCCTCAAGCTGGTCCATGACCCTTCCGGCTCTTGCATAACCCATGCCTAAACGTCTCTGGAGGTCGGAAGTTGAGCCTTTCTGGGTTGAAACAACCATTCTTGCAGCATCCTCGAACATGGAATCAATATTGGACATATCCAGGTTTCCACCGCCCGGTTCTCCGTCCTGAGCCTCCGGTACAGGCAGATAGTATGGAGTGTTGTAGCACTGTCTGAATCCTTTCTGAGATGAAATGAAGTCCGTGATCCGGTTGATTTCCTTCATGCTCACCAAGGCGCACTGCACTCGGTCGATATCTACTCCGGCATAGTAGAGCATGTCACCCTTTCCTATGAGGTTTTCAGCTCCGCTGGTGTCGAGGATGGTGTTGGAGTCGATTCGGGAAGTCACCCTGAAGGCTATTCGTGTAGGGAAGTTGGCCTTGATAAGACCTGTGATTACGTTCACCGAAGGTCTCTGGGTGGCTATGATGACATGAATACCCGCTGCCCTACCCTTCTGGGCAAGACGTACGATGGACGCTTCAATCTGTTTTGCAGCCTTGCGTGCATCACTTCCGGCTCCGCCGGACATTGTAAGGTCTGCGTACTCGTCTATGACAACTACCAGATATGGCAGGTATTTATGTCCTTCTGTTGGGAGAAGCTTTCTGTCCTTGTACTTTTCATTGTACAGTTTGAGGTCATTGACTCCTGCAAGCTTGAGCAGGTTGTAGCGCTGGTCCATCTCGATACAGAGAGAGTTCAGCACCTGGTCTGCCTGCTTCGGTGAATTGATTATGGCTGACTCTGCTTCCTCCTTTTCGTCTGCCGCAAGTGGCAGGACTGCAAGATAGTGCTTGAGCAAAGATTTATATGCCGTGAACTCAACAACTTTCGGGTCAATGAAGACGAATTTCAGTTCAGAAGGGTGTTTCGCATAAAGGAGTGAAGATATTATCACATTCAATCCCACCGATTTACCCTGCTTGGTAGCACCCGCAATCAAAAGGTGCGGAGCATCGGTGAGGTCAAAGGTCTTGACATCCTGGGTAATCGTGTATCCGAGCGCCACAGGCAGTTCTGCCTTGCTGTTGCGGAATGCATCAGAATTGAGCATGGCCTTCAGCGGGACGATGGTCGGAGTGCTGTTCGGCACCTCGATGCCGACGCAGTCAGACAATGTGACTACCCTGACACCCTTGGCTCCGAGAGCCATCGCTATCTCTCTGTGGAGATTTTCGATTGAAGAAACCTTCACACCGGGAGCCGGAACCACCTTGTAGAGAGTGACAGTCGGTCCTACGACAGCAGTGACTCTGACGACCTCGACACGATAGTTCATCAGAGTAGCCCTGATCCTGTTGTTGTTGGTTTCAAGCTCCTGCTGGCTGACCATGTGCTTTCCGCTGGAATAGTCGTCAAGAAGGTCAAGAGGCGGGAACTGATAGCGTTCAAGCTCCTGTCTGTTGTCTATCCTCGGAAGGTCTTCAATCACCTCGGTATTTATATTGTCCTTCATGATGACTTCCATTGGAACTTCTTCCCGGTCTGTGTCATCACTGTTTTCAGGCAATGCTTCAATGTCTTTAATACCGGCATTCAGGTTGTCGTTGATTTTCGGGCTGTCCTCACTATCCTCAGGATCCTCAATTCCAAACGGTTCATCATCATCCATGTCAAAACCCTGCAGGTCATCCGGCTGTGCAAATGGTTCATCTGCAGGAGTTTCCTCTTCAAAATGCTCAGCATCCACAGTCTCTGCTGCAGGCACGTCATCATTCTCTGAAGACGAAGCAGCCTCTGCATTTTCCGCCTCAGGTTTCTTTTCTCCAAGATGTCCGAACCACTCGGCAAACCTGCGGCTTGCGAATATCAGCCATGCCACTGCCACCACAAGAAGGAAGAGTCCCGTTCCCAGCGGTCCGACAAGATTCTTCATCCATGAAATTACTGCACTGGCGGCATCTCCGCCAAGTCCTCCTCCGAAAAACGTATCTGCACACACAAGGGATGAAAGGAATGAAAGGATGAGCGAGAGAATGAATGCGCCACTTAGTGAAAGGATGGAAAGGCGTGCAAGGCCTATGCTCTTTTCAGGATAGAACAGCCTGTATGATATGGCACCTAACAGGAAAACCACGGCAAAGCTTCCCAGACCGAAGCACTGCTCGAC
>CAMCIE010000108.1 GCA_945874815.1 uncultured Bacteroidales bacterium | reverse complement strand
AATACCGCTATTCTCAGATACTCTCAATCATTGCAGGAGCTACAATGTTCATCATGTCCTACCTGTACAAGGGTTTTGGGATGCCGGCCAGGTTCATAGTCTTGTCGCTGATTCCGTTTTTCATATTGATGATCAATTCCCTGTATGTTAAAGACAAAACAAGGTTCGCCAAATTCGCATGTCTTTACACTTCGATTCTCTATATTGCCATACCGTGGACGATGCTCAATTATACCGTATTCTCAAACGAGGGCAATTTCAGCGGAATCATCCTGCTCTGTTTCTTTGCCATCGTATGGGGCTCTGACGTAGGAGCTTATATTTTCGGAGTCACTCTCGGACAGAAATACGGTAAGAAACTTTTCCCTTCCATCTCTCCAAAGAAATCATGGATAGGATTCTGGGGCGGAATGCTCACAGCCATCCTCGTTGCGCTTGCATTCTATTTCACCGGTGTTTTCAAATACCATATCGCCCACTGCATAGCGATGGCTGTAATCCTCGATATAACAGGAGTTTATGGAGACCTTATCGAGTCTCAGTGGAAGAGGCATTATGAAGTGAAGGACAGCGGATACATCATCCCGGGACACGGAGGGCTCCTGGACCGTTTTGACAGTGCCCTGCTTGCTATTCCAAGCGGAGTGATGTACCTTATAATAATGAACCTTATCTGATTCAAGGGAAGTCCTAAAGATTTTGCCAATTGGAAATAAATCAGTAACTTTGCCGAAATATCGAATTAGTACAGATAATGACAATACATAAAGACTGTTTCGGAACAAGTGCATTGGTATGGGGTGTCGGCGGATTGCTTTTGTGGCTTCTTCTGGCTTATGTCCCATATCATTATGTTTCATATACCCTCAGTGCCATCATCATCTTCATGATGGCGTTCGTCATGTTTTTTTTCCGTGTTCCCAAAAGGAACAATGTGCCGGGAGAGAATATCGTAACATCCGTTGCCGATGGTGAAGTCGTTGTCATTGAGAAGGTATTCGAGCCAGAGCATCTCAAATGTGAATGCATGCAGGTTTCTGTATATATGAATTTCTTCAATGTTCATGTAAATTTCTGGCCTATCAGCGGTGAAGTAACATATTACAAATATCATCCGGGCAAATATATGTTGGCCTTCCTGCCAAAAGCTTCCGAGTTGAATGAACACACCTCCGTAGGTATCCGCAACGATCACGGAGAGGTCTTTTTCAAACAGCTTGCCGGTACTTTTGCAAGAAGAATCGTATGCTACGCAAGACCTGGAGATAAGGGAGTGAAGGCAGAACAATGCGGTATCATCAAGTTCGGTTCAAGGATTGACATGTACCTGCCTTTGGATGCCGATATCAAAGTCAAGTTGGGCGAGAATGTGAGAGCATGTGAAACTGTAATTGCCGAACTTCGTTAACAAATTATGGAAGAACAAGCTATTTATCTATGCATGTTTGCCTCAATAGCGGTATCCGCTCTATGTTCTGTTCTTGAGGCTACTTTGCTATCTACTCCTCTTTCATACATCACTGGTCTTGAGGACCAGGGAGTCAAAGGGGCAAAAAGACTTAAATCACTTAAACAGAATACGGACAGACCTATATCGGCCATACTTTGTGTGAACACCATTGCGAACACCGTCGGTGCTTCTCTGGTGGGTTCACTCGTAATGGAGGTGTATGGAAATACCCTTGTGGGTATTTTCTCTGCCATATTCACTCTGCTCATCCTTGTCTTCTCAGAGATAATCCCCAAGACCATCGGCTCGTGCTATTGGAGGAAACTGGCCCTTCCTGCTTCCTCTATTATCAACATGATGATTTTCATTACTTTCCCTATTGTATGGATAATGGAGCATCTGACAAGGATTATTTCCAGAAATTCCGATCAGGTCAGCGTAAGCCGTGAGGACATTTCCGCAATGGTAAGCGTAGCCACAGAGGAGGAAGTAATCGAAAAGGAGGAAAAGAAGATGATTCAGAATCTCCTCAAGCTCGATGAGATTACTGCACATGAAATCATGACCCCGAGCGTTGTGGTGGAGATGGCTGAAGGCAGCATGACCATCAAGGAATTCTATGAACATGACCTGACACATTCCCGCATTCCCGTCTATGACGAGGAGAACAGCGACTATGTCATCGGATATGTGCTTCGTCAGACCATCCTCGAAAAGATGGCTGAAGATAAGTTCGACTGCACACTCAAAGAAGTGGCAAGACCTATTCTGTCTTTCCCTGAGGAAGAACCTGTCGGCAATATCTGGGAAAAACTTCTTGAAAAGAAGGAGCATATTTCAATCATCATCGATGAATATGGCACATTCCGCGGAATCGTAACCATGGAAGACGTGATTGAAACTATGCTCGGTCAGGAAATCGTTGACGAGACTGACGAAGTCGTAGATATGCAGGAACTCGCCAAAGAGCAGTGGGAAGAAGCCCAGAAAGACATTCTCAAAGCAGACTGATTATTTGTCCTGTTCTATCAGCTGCAGCAATTTGTCGATTGCTTCGGTCTCCGGGACATGACGAAGGACAGGAGTCTTCCCTTTGTAAATGGACACTTTGCCATTTCCTTCTCCGACATATCCCCAGTCAGCATCAGCCATTTCACCAGGTCCGTTGACGATACATCCCATCACGGCTATCACCATTCCCTTCAGGTGTGAAGTCCTGCGCTTTACTTCATTGAAGGTACTTTCCAGATTATACATAGTTCTGCCACAACCGGGACAAGCCACATATTCAGGCCTGTAGAAGCGCCTGCGTGCAGCCTGCATCAGTTCATCTTCAAGATATGAAGCATATTCACTTCCATCAAGCATGACCTGGGAGCCATTTTCGTCAATATAGAAGCCCTTTAGCAGCACCTGGTCTATTTCCTTGTCAAGCAGTCTCTTGCCGAAATCGCATGAAAAATCCATCAGAAGCCTCTCCTTTGATGGGGCATGATAGCTTGCAATGGCTATCTTTCCCTCGATGCTCAAACCGACCATGCAAGAGTGAAGTCTGCGGCCATACCTGTCAGAAAGATATTCAGCCACTGGTATTTCATTTTCAGGGTCCTCGGTCAGTGAAACCCTCACTGTATCGCCAATTCCCTCTGAAAGCAACGCGGAAATGCCGACGGCAGACTTAATTCTTCCTGCATCTCCATTGCCAGCCTCCGTCACGCCAAGATGAAGAGGATACACCTTTCCATTCTCCTGCATCTGCTTGTACAGCAAGCGGTAAGCCTCTGTCATGATATAGGTGTTGCTTGCCTTCAGGGACACTACGACATTTTCGAACTCATTTTCTGCACACATCTCAAGCCATTCCATCACAGCTTCCTTCATGGCCAGAGGAGTATTGCCATACATATTGGTAATCCTCTCTCCAAGGGAACCATGGTTCAGACCTATCCTGATGGCCGTGCCATATTCCTTGCACACTTTCACCAAAGAGGCAAACTGTTCCCTTGCCTTCTGGTGGTCCCTGTGGAAATTTCCCGGATTAATCCTGACTTTCTCAACCACTTTTGCTGCAGCAATGGCTATATCGGAAGAAAAATGCACATCAGCGACCAATGGGGTGTCAATGCCCATTTCCCTGAGCCTGCGCTTTATTTCACCCAAAGCCTCCACGTCAGACATCGAAGGCACCGTCAGACGGATCATCTGCGCTCCGGCATCAGACAACCTCCTGCACTGAGCTACGGAAGCCTCAATATCGGCAGTATGGGTATTGCACATAGTCTGCACCACTATCGGATTGTCACCACCAATGACGACGTTGCCGACTCTGACTTCCAAAGATCTGATATTGTCATTCGTTTTCATACACACTTTCTTTAGCTAATTTTTTCAGTTGATTCCTGGTCATTCCCGTCCTTTTGGTAATCTGGAAGTGAAGACCGACAGATATGATTATGTTGGAAGGATATGCAAACCTGTAATAATCCTTGCTTGCATAATCCGGCTCATACAAAGAAGACAGAGAATGCTTGTACATTCCCTGGATATGAATCTCGACAGGGTCGAAAATCAGTCCGAATCCGATTCCGCCCTTGATGCCATAGTCAACCCTCCTGTCAGTATCCTTGAAGGCATTCTCCAACTCAGGCTTCACATAACCGGTATTCCCCGGAAATCTCTGAATCTTCAATCTGTAACCGGCATAACATCCGAGATTAATCATGACCTTCATTTTCCAGAAATCCAGATGCATGTGGGCAAGAACGGGGAGTTCAACCATGTCAATCAAGGCACTCTCGGCACCTTCAACGGTGTAAGTGTAGTCTTTATCCTTGTTGTATTTGAACCTGTATCCCTCACGTCCGAGGAAAAGGCCTGTCTGGAAGCCGAAATATGGCATGTATCCGAACATCTTGCCATATCTTGTATATGTCACTCCGAGATTTAAAGGGATGAACACCATATCCTGCTTCTGGGTAGGATTCCAGAACACCCGGCTCAGAGCGACTCCATACTGTACTCCGATAAGGCTGTAATCATTAATAGATCCCTTCTTGTCAATCACCAAAGAATCAAGATACGCATCCGTAAGAGTGTCAGTCAGCTCAAATTCAAGGTTTTTGGAGATTTTCTGGGCTGACAGAGGGAGTGCAAGAGGGAGCAGCAAAAGGGCAAGTATCAGTTTATTTCTCATCTGAACATTTCCTCCATATCTATATCCTGCTGAAGTTCAGTCATCTCAGGAATGTCAATAATGAATGTGCCGTCTTCAAGCTTGTAGAAACGGACCTTTTCAGGCTGCTTGTGCTCCAGCAGATTACCAGTATCCACGATACCGTTCCTGTTCAGGTCTTCCGTAATCCTTATCGAATAATTGCCTGACTTCAAATACGGGAAGAGCAGGGAAGTGTCGCTGTCAATGATGAATGTACGGAGCACCTTGTCCCTTTTATCATTGAGAAGGTCCACAATATATTTGTTGTTGACATTGCTAAGGTTCAAAGTCAGCGAGCTAAGTTTGTCATCTTTCGGCAGGCTAACCTTCACTTCCGAACTGTCATTATAAAATCCATTGATATCCATGAATTTACGATGAGGTATCTTCAGATAGTATTCATAGCCCTGCTGCAATTTCTGCTTAGGCATAATGACATATTTCCTTAGATTGAGAGAATCCCTGGTCACGGTATATTGCCCGTCCGCTTCCTGCTGCTTCGGATTGCGGAACCAGAATCTCAGAGAGTCGAACGCCTGCGTGACGACAGGATATTTGAATTCCATCACGAAACCGCTCTGCTCTATGTTCTCCGGCTTGGCATCGATGGTGAAGACGCATGTAGTATCTTCCTTCTTGATATCCTTTCGGGAAGATTTTGCAGCCTTGCTGGCTTTCGGTTTTGTGAGCTTGATTTCTTCGGTAAACGGATTCAGCAAGCCCAAAGTGTCCGTCTTCAGATAGTTTACGTAAAGGAAGAGTGTGTCTGGCTGTTTTTTCGGATCATTCACCCATATTTCAAGGCTGTCCTGCTTGATGTTGAACTGAGTGATGATCTTCTCGTGCGGAATACCCTTGATCCAGAGAGAGTCAATCTTGGCATAAGGGGCCATGAATGTAATATATGCAGTACGCTCACCGACCCTTTCCTTATTGACTATCATCTGCTTTGAAT
>CAMCIE010000107.1 GCA_945874815.1 uncultured Bacteroidales bacterium | reverse complement strand
TTTGCATGGCTCGCAAAGAATATTCACACCCTTGGATTTCATTCTCTGATATGCTGCGCGGATGTCTCGGGACTTGACCTTGCAGGCAAAAATGCCGAGATCTCCGACTTCGGGAGTAAACTTTACATAATTGAGTTCCCTTCCGCGAGGTTCCCAGACCTCGAAACCGCCGCCACCCTGAAGATTTATTACAAGGACAGCATATCTTGGCTGGGGTTTTCCGCCGGTATAAGGAAGCATCCTTTCAGCAACTCCCTCATCACCAACCATTTTTACATCTACTCCGAAAATGTCGCGGTACCATGCCCAGCATTTGTCCGCATCATTCACACCGATTCCAACCTGCTGGATTCCGCAAATAACTTTTCTTTTTCCCATAATTGATTCAATAATTTATCGTGCAGAGACATGGCGTGCCAGGAAGCGGAAGAGGCAAGGTATATATTTGTAGAACGGCACCATGATGGTGTCAAACCCACCTATTACCTTCTGATGCCTGCCTCGTGCAATCGCCTTGATGGCAACACGTGCACATTTGTTAACATCATATCCGTTGGCCTGTCCCGGATCCATCACACCGGTAGCCTTGCCGTTCCCGTCTAGAGCATTCTTGGAAACCTCGGTGTGGATACGGCCAGGAATGATTATCGTAGTCTTTATCTGAGGATATTCGAGGGCGATTGTCTCGTAAAAGCCATGGATTGCATGCTTCGATGCACAATAGGCAGAACGGACAGGGAAGCCGAAAACTCCTGATACAGAAGAAACCACGGCGATGTGGACACCGTTATTAAGAAACATGTCCTTCAAAGACTTGACAAGATAGATACCTCCGAAATAGTTCACCTCCATCAGTCTCCTGTCAACGCTGATGTCAGTGTCAAGAGTGAGCGCCCTTTGGGAAATACCCGCATTCAGAAGCAGGAAATCAATCTGATGACCTTCGGAATGAATCCATTCGACAAGTTGGTCGATGGTCTCGGTCTTCTCCATATCAACGGTCTTGCACCATGCCTTCACTCCAAGGGAAATGCATTTCTGCATAACCTTCTGAAGAGGCTCGAGACGTCTTCCTGTAAGAATTACATTTGTCCCTTTCATGGCATACTGGTATGCCATGGCCTCACCGATGCCCGTGCCGCCACCTGTAATGAGGACAACCTTATTCTTAAATTCAAGCATAAATTACTGTATGATAAATGATCAGAGCATCAGGCCCTCTTTTACTTTCGCAGCAGTCTCCTCTCCCTTAATGTGAGCAAGGATGGAAAGACCAAACTCCATGGCCCAGCCTGGACCGCGACCTGTGATGATGTTTCCGTCTTTTACCACACCTTCCTTAACATATTCTGCTCCCTTTGCTATGAGCTTATCCTCGAAACCATCATAGCAAGTCATCTTCTTGCCCCTGATGTCTTCAAGATTGCTCAGGACAAGGCTTGGAGCTGCACATATCGCAGCCACGGTACCGCCTTCGGCATAGTGCTGGCGCATGATGTCCATGAGTTTGTCAAAAGCAGCCAGATTTGCTGACCCAGGCATTCCGCCAGGGAAAATCATAGTGTCGGATGCGAGGCATGGTCCGAAAGTAGTCGAAGCCTTGAATTCTCCGAATGCCATGTCGGCATAGACAGGAATCCTGTTGGAACTTGTCACAATGCGGTCGTCATATATGGAAACAATCTTCACATTTACGCCGCCTCTGCGGAGCATGTCCACTGGAGTGAGGGCCTCGGAAATCTCGAAACCGTCAGCAAGGAATATGCATACACCTTTCATAACTATCGGAGGGTTTTAAGGAAATTATTGATATTGTCTTCGATTCTCTTCTTGATGTCAGTGCCTTCGGCCTTGACGAAAGACTCTCCGGTAATGTTCTCGTAAAGCTCTATGTATCTGTCAGATATGCCCTCAACGACTTCTGCTGTCATCTCTGGAACCTGCTGTCCTTCCTGGCCCTGGAAACCGTTTGCCATGAGCCATTCGCGGACAAACTCCTTTGAAAGCTGTTTCTGACGCTCACCCTTTGCAAGACGCTCTGCATAGCCTTCGCTGTAGAAATATCTTGATGAATCAGGGGTGTGGATTTCATCCATGAGGTAAATCTTGCCGTCCTTCTTTCCGAATTCATATTTTGTGTCAACGAGGATGAGCCCCATCCTGGCAGCAATCTCGGTACCTCTCTGGAACAGAGCTTTGGTGTAAGCCTCAAGCTGCTCGTAGTCCTCTCTGGAAACGATGCCTTGGGCGATGATCTCTTCTTTTGAGATGTCCTCGTCATGGCCTTCGGCTGCCTTTGTGGTCGGAGTGATAATAGGCTCAGGGAATTTCTGGTTTTCTACCATCCCCTCAGGCATGTTCTCTCCGCAGAGGGTGCGTTTTCCGGCCTTGTACTCTCTCCATGCATGACCAGAAAGATAGCCCCTTATGACCATCTCCACCTTGAAAGGCTCGCATTTGTGGCCAACTGTCACCATCGGATCCGGAACAGCTATTTTCCAGTTTGGAAGAATGTCAGCGGTAGCATCCAGGAATTTGGCAGCTATCTGGTTGAGTACCTGTCCCTTGAAAGGAATACCTTTTGGCAAGACTACGTCGAATGCCGATATTCTGTCGGAAACGACCATTACCAAATAGTCATCGCCGATGCTGTACACATCGCGGACTTTACCTACATAATGGCCGTTCTGGCCTGGAAAATTGAAATCTGTTTTTACGATTGCTTCCATAATTATTGTCGTTTTGTCATTATCATACCTGTTTGATATACGGACCGGAACCATGCTTGTCATGCACGTCAATCCAGCCTGCAAAAATAGCAATTTTATGTATTAAATTTGATATTCTGTCAGTTTTAATCTGTATTTTCTGCTGCCAAGATTGATGAATCTGAGATATCCGTTGTCCGGATTACCGGAATCTGCCCGGCGTTCCCATGTACTTGGATTCACGACAAACTCAACAGGCTCCTTCATCCCTTCTGGAACAAAACCGAGCTTTTCATAGACAGCCCCCTCCGACCATTCGAGGTCGGCGTAGCTCATAATGTCGTCCGGATGTACCTCAGATATGAAATACTCGAGCATCTTGCCCATTGCACCGCTTATCCTCATCTTTGGAAGGCAGGCGTAACGTGTCCATTCATAAGAACTTATGATTTTTCCTCCCTTGTCCCACCTTCTTGCTCCGGAAAATTCCGCGACTGCGACAAGGGTGCCGGGAGCGACCGTTTCCGCCGCTTCTTCGCCTCTGCAGTGGCCCGTGTGCCGAGAGAGGAAAAGACCGTAGCGGTAGCGGCATGCGGCGTCACCGTAACTGTGGGTGTTCGCGAGGAAGGCGGCTGCGAGCGGCTTGTCGATCCGGCGCACCTCGCAATTGCGTGCATATATTTGAATATAGGAGCCAAGGTGGGCCAAGATTCTCTCCTGCATCATGTTTTTCCTCCTCTCCCATCTGTCCCGGCTTATGATCAGGGGGTATGCACCGTCGCAAATGCTGAATATGTTCACCGCCGCGGCAAGGTCCCTCTGCTGCTCCAGCGCCTCTTCCCTGTTTGTGGCAAGGATGTCCGCCGGAACGACCCTCACCATGTCCCCGGACCTGAGGTGGCGGCACAAAATCGACGGCCGGCCGCCTCCCGCCCCGTCCGTCCTGTATCCGATTCCCGCATCCTCAAGAAACCTCAGTACCTCATCCCAGAATCCATCCATAAAATCCCAAATATTAATCCTCCCGCAAACATAACATAAAAATATCATAATCCGTCCTCTTATTTTGTGCCCATGGGGAATATGTTGCGGCCGGAGAGTGGTCAGGGAAAGAAAATAATGATTTATTAACGGAAATTAATGATATTTTAATTGAAATAGGTCAAAAATATGTGACAATGAGAGGATAATATTGCTACCTTTGCAATGATTGGATTATGGGATTAAAGGTAGTCATATCTGTTGCTACTGTTGTAGTGTTGTGTCTGCATGTGCCTCTGCTCTCTCGGGCGGAGGAGAATTACAGGCATGATTTTGTGTGTCCGCAGGTGAAAGATACCGTTTCCGGCGAGCGTTTCAGGCTCTATTACGGGTGCGACGAGAGCACCGTGGTCGGGAACTATCTCGACAACGAGGCCCAGATCGAAAGGATAATGCAGTATCTTTCGAAATCTCCCCGTATCGACAGCATAGTCATCTATTCTTATGTGTCTCCGGAAGGCTCCTTCAGGCGCAACGCCGAACTTTCCCTCCGCAGGGCCCAGGCAGCCAGGGATTTCATCCTCGGACATTCTCAGGGGAGGACCGACCTGCGGAGCGATAATATCAGGCTCCACCCGATGAACGAAAACTGGGAAGGTCTCGGGGCCGCTGTGAAAGAAAAATATGACGGAGCCGACAGGGACGAGGTGCTCTCCATCATTTACGACCCCAAGCTCAGCCCGCAGGCCAGGAAGAACCGCCTGATGGCCCTCGACGGCGGCAGGACATGGAAAACCCTCAAGGACAAGTATATGCCTTCCCTGAGATATGCCACCTGGGTATGTCATTGGGAAGACCCGGCCCCTGAATACGAACCCATAGATTCAGTCGGGGGGGGGTATCAAGACTACAGGCTCCGCACCCCGGACGATTCTCTGCTTCGCGTAAAATATGACCAGGCCCCCAACCGTGGGCTGACACTTCTCGCCCTCAAGACGAATCTTCTGTACGACGTCGCATCCATCGTCAATTTCGACGTCGAATTTGCAATCAACCGCCATTTCTCGCTGATGTACGAGCACCACTGCCCGTGGTGGCTCACACGAAGCAACCGCTACTGCCTCCAGCTTCTTTCGATGGGAGGCGAGTTCCGTTGGTGGTTCATTCCGCGCAATCTCGACTGGAACCATCCCGACGTTCTTTCCGGACGCTTCCGCGAAAGGGACGCCCTTTCCGGCCATTTCCTCGGACTCTACGCCTCGGGAGGCATGTTCGACATCCAGGCGCGGACCAAGGGATGCTATCAGGGCGAGTATTTCAGTGCCGGACTCACATACGGTTTCGCATTTCCGGTGTCGCAGTACCTCAATGTCGAGGTGTCCCTGTCGGCAGGCTATGCCCGTATTCCATACCGTCACTACAATCCGTCCGACGACTGGGAGCTGCTCATACGCGACCGCTCCGGGGACGGCACCATGCACTGGTGGGGCCCGACAAAAGTAAAAGTCTCTCTTGTACTTCCGATAAGATTGAGATTAAAGCACGAAAGAGCCCTGACTACAGGCACGAATGTACGGAGACTTACTCCGGCAAAAAAGGAAAAGGAGGTGGATTATGAAATGTAAATTTCTGTTATCCATGTCCTTGCTGATGTTGATGTTTCTCTGCTCATGCCAGAGGAGGGATCTTGTTGATGTCGGCAACACTCATTATGTGAGGGTGTATCTGGATGAACACCTTATGAATGTCACCGAAGGATTTTACCGCGAATCCGATGCGCATCCGGCCTATAAGCGTCCGCAGATTCTGAGGGTGGCACTTGCCGACAAGGAAACGGGCACTGTCCGTGCGGAAAGATATCTGAGGAATCAGGGGGATGACGACAATGGACATTATTACGATGGTTATATCATTGCTGATCCCGGCTGGTATGACCTTCTTGTATATAACTTCGACACGGAAGTTACCCTGATTCAGAATCAGAACAACT
>CAMCIE010000106.1 GCA_945874815.1 uncultured Bacteroidales bacterium | reverse complement strand
GAACCTGCTCAAGATGGTTTCCACTGATGAATTCGGACAGATATTCATTACCGACAGCAACAAGGTCAGGCTTGCCGGCATCGTGGACAACCTCACACGCGACAGAGCATATTTCGAGACAGTCTCAGGGACATTCAGGAGGATCGATGATGAACAGGCCTAGCGGAAGAATGGCCAGGAAGGAGGCCATAGGGATGGAGGAACTGATGGATATGTACATCCGTTCCATGAAACTTGCCTCGGGGCTGAACCGCCAGAGAGTTTTCTCCGCGTGGAACGATGTCTCGGGAGTGGCAAAGAACACTGTTTCCATGTTTTTCAGAAATGGGGTTCTCTATGTGAGCCTGAATTCGTCTGTCGTGCGTAACAGGTTGTATTTCATGAGGAAAGACCTTGTCAGACTTGTGAATAACAGGCTTGCCGCTGATGAACTTTTCACTCCTGACGGCAAGGGAAATGATTATGTAAAGGACATTGTCCTGAAGTAAAGGCCGTGACGATGCCGGCCATAAATGAAGGAATATGAAAATTGTTGCAGATAAGAACATTCCGTTTCTCGAAGGAGTCTTCGAACCATATGCGGATGTCCGTTACATCAATGGAAAGGAAATCACAAGGGAGGATGTGATGGATGCCGATGCCCTGATTATCAGGACCCGCACCAGATGCAATGCCGCCCTTCTCGAAGGAACAAAGGTGAAGATGATTGCTACTGCCACCATCGGCACCGACCATATAGATTTTGATTATTGCAATTCCCATGGAATCGAAGTACATAATGCCGAGGGATGCAATGCCGGAGGAGTGATGCAGTATGTCTTCTCTGCTCTGTACGGAGTGGCGGCCAGAAAGGCCCTGAAAGTCGAGGGCGCCACTTTCGGAATCATAGGAGTGGGAAATGTGGGACGTCTGGTGGAAAGAATGGCCAGATATCTGGGTTTCAAGGTGTTGCTCTGCGATCCTCCGAGAGCGGTCAAGGAAGGCCCGGAAGCATTCTGTCCGCTTGACACGCTTCTGGAGCAGTCGCAGATTGTGACCATGCATGTGCCTTTGGATGAGACCACCCGCAAGATGGCAAATGCTGACTTTTTTGCAAAACTCCAGCCCGGAACCATATTCCTGAATGCTTCCAGGGGAGAGGTCGTTGACGAGCAGGCCCTGATTGATGCCATCCCTAAGCTCGGAGCTGTGATTATTGATACATGGAACAACGAACCTGATGTAAATCAGAAACTTATAGATATGGTGGATATCGCTACCCCTCATATCGCCGGCTATTCATTCCAGGGCAAACAGAACGGTACCGCATCAGCAGTACAGGCAGTGGCAAGGCATTTTGGCATCAGGGCTCTGTACGATTTCCATCCGGAAACTGACATCGAGGAACACGAACCTGTGAAACTCGACCTCACAGGCAAGAATCAGGGCGAAATAGCAGCCGTTTTCCAATATAATTATCCGATTTTCACTGATGACTTCCGCTTCAGGGCAGAGCCGGGCAGTTTCGAGAAAATGAGATCTGACTACCAATACAGAAGAGAAATATACATTTAACCATAATTTACACACAAAACTATGTTTACCAAAGAAGATATTGCACAGATCGAGGGCAGAGGTTCCTCAGTGCAGACAGTTGCAGATCAGGTGGAACGCTTCAAGAAAGGCTTCCCCTGGCTGAAGATTGTGGCTCCGGCAACGCCGGAAAAAGGTATTGCAGTGCTTGATGATGAGGCAGCCGAGGCAGCTGTAAAATATTATGAATCAGCAAAGATTGACGGAAAATGCAAATTCGTGCCGGCTTCCGGGGCTGCTTCACGTATGTTCAAGGACCTGTTCAGCGGTCTGGACAACCTTGAGGCAGGAAAGGAAATTGCGCCTGAATCACCGGCAGCGAAATTCGTTGCTCAGATTTGCTCTTTCGCTTTCTACACTCCTGAACTTTTCGGTGAGAAGCCTTGCGCATGTCCTGAATATCAGAAATCAGTGCTTGCAAAGACTCTCCGCGAGGAAGGACTCGGCTACGGCTCAAAGCCGAAGGGCGTGCTGAAATTCCACAAATACACCGACGGCGAAATCCGTACTGCTTTTGCTGAGCATCTTGTTGAGGCTCAGAACTATATGAGAAATGAGGACGGAACGGCCAACCTTGTCGTAACCATCTCTCCTGAGCACCGCCATCTTTTCGAAGAGGCTTATGCTGCCGTGAAAGAAGAATATGAGGCACGCTATGGCGTAAAATACAACATCACCTTCACATATCAGGACAAAGCTACTGATACCGTGGCAGTTGACGTTGAAAACCGTCCGTTCAGGACAGAGACCGACTCTCTGCTTTTCCGTCCTGCAGGACATGGAGCCCTGATTTACAATTTGAACAATCTTCAGGAGGAAGTCGTTTCAATCAAGAATATCGACAACGTTGCGAACGAAAGGCTTCTGCCTGAGACCGCAAAATGGAAGAAGGTGCTTCTTGGTAAAGCCCTTGAGTTGCGCGACCAGATTTTCGGTTATCTGAAAGAACTTGACATTGCTACCAACAAGACTGTGGGAGAAGTTGTGAATGCAGACATTCCTGGTCTTGTGGGACTTGGCAATGATGACATTTACCAGAGCGATGCTGTCCAGAGCCTTTGCGCTGACATCGAAGCATTCCTCGAGAAGGAACTCTGCATCAAGATGCCTGTTGCAACTGATTGCAAGGCAAGGGTTGAGGCTCTGTATGCAAAACTCAACCGTCCTATCAGGGTTTGCGGAATGGTGAAGAATCAGGGTGAGCCTGGCGGCGGTCCTTTCATCATTGCAGAGAAAGACGGATCCACTTCACTTCAGGTGCTCGAAAGCGTTCAGATCAACATGGAGGACGAGCAGGCTCGCCAGGCGCTTGCATCTGCAACCCACTTCAATCCGGTTGACCTTGTCTGCTGCCTGCACAACTACAAAGGCGAGAGCTTCGACCTTCTGAAATATGTCGATGCCGACGCAGGATTCATCAGTTCGAAGAGCTACCAGGGAAGGGAACTCAAAGCCCTTGAATTGCCTGGTCTTTGGAACGGCGCAATGAGCAACTGGAACACCCTCTTCGTTGAGGTGCCTCTTGCTACATTCAATCCTGTGAAAGTTGTTCTGGACCTTCTCCGTCCTGCACATCAGAACTGATCCTTTTGCCGACGATCAGCAGGGCTCCGGCCCTGTCTGACTTGAGGCAGAATATATGGAATGCCTGGGAAGAAACCGCATCTGTGGTGCCTTTCCGGGCATTTTTCCGTCTTTCCTGTTCGATGATTTTCCGGTAGGTTGCCGTGTCTGCCGGCAGGTTGCGGGCGGTGATGTCGGCTCCGGGATACATCAGGGCGATTTCCTTCAGGGCGCGTTTGTCCATCGTCTCGCATCTTTCAATTGAGAATATTTTTCCCAGCCCTGCATATTCCGAGCATTGTTTCCTTGTACCTATATAATAATGTGTGGACTGACCGAGTTTGAACATTCCTCCGCGTGCGGACATAAGATTGAATGCTCCTGCTTTCATCATAGCCTTGCCCGGTTCGAACAGACACACATCCATTTCTTCCCGGATACGTCCGATACCGTTGGAGCTGATTATCCCGGCACAAACAGTTTTTTCCTCCTGAGGAGTGAAACAGAAAGTGCTACAACCTCCTTTCCCGAGGGAGGCCACGACAATTTCATATCCTCCATTCCATTGCCTGTCCATCCAGATTAGCAATTCCTTGCATTCGCCATCGACTGACACTACATGGACCTGACGGCATTGTGTCCCGAGTCTGTTGCAAACCATGGTGATGTCAGCCATGGGGGAGAGTTTCAGAAGGATGTGAGGACTGTATTTGAAAATCTCGTCTTTCAGGGTGAGGATGTCCGGGGCGCATTCCTCTATAAGGAAGACTTTCTTGCCTGATTCTGAGCGTCTTGCAGGGTCTGCATAAACTATGTCTGGGTGGAAGTTTTCCAATATTTCGGACGGGGTGGCTGACAGAGTTTCTGGTGATGTCGGAGCGGGTGACAATGCTGTTACCTTTGATGCTGCTGAAGCCTGTGCCGTCACCGGAACTTGTGACGAAGGGATAATCATGCAGTTACGCACATGGATGTTTCCGGCTCCAAGGATTGAGAAATTATGCTCGGCCGCACTGCAAAGCTCAGCTTTCATCTCGCAGTAGAGAACGCTTTGGGCCTGCTTTGAGAAGAACCAACTGTCCACTCCGAGACCCCCTGTCAGGTCTGCAAGGCGGAAGCCTTCAGATGCAATATTACGGGCAAGTGAGGCTTTGTAAAGGGCTGACTCACTGGAGCTGCACTGCTCTGCTGAAAGTTTCAGCGGGAATACCAGATTGCTGCTGCGGTACCACTGAGGGACCTTGCCTTTTAGCTTCTTCCTGCTCTCGATGCAATTGATGGCGAGGTCAAGGTCAATGTCTTTCCATTTGTTCCTTCCCAGCAGGAGGGACGATGTGTCTTTTTCGCAGTTTTGGGCGGCGAAATCTAATGTATTTTGCAATAATTCCTTATCCTGGTATATGGATGTCATCGATTTTTCGATTTTGATTGAAAACTGATACAAAATTAGTCATTTTGTCGAATAAAAACCTTATATTTGCTCTGATTGAACAGTAATGTCGATGTTACCCCATCGACACCCGTGAAATGACGTACGACGGTATCCCAATCGCCCCCGTGTGATGACGGACAATGGTACCCCCATCGCCCCATGTCATGTCGAGCGAAGTCGAGACATCTAAAACAACGAAAACTTATAACTAAATTTCAAAATATATGGAAAAAGATTTCAGACAAGTAGCCCAGAGCTGGCTTGACGGCAATTTCGACCAGCAAACAAAAGACCAGATAAAAGAACTCATGGCTAACGATCCAGTAGCCCTCGAAGACGCATTCTACCGCAACCTTGAATTCGGTACAGGCGGTCTGCGTGGTGTCATGGGAGTCGGAACCAACCGCATGAACAAATACACAGTCGGAATGGCTACCCAGGGCTTGGCCAACTATATGAAGGCCAACTGCGAAGGCGAGCTTTCTGTCTGCATCTCTTTCGACAGCCGCAACAACAGCGAATATTTCGCAAAGATCACAGCTGATGTACTCTCGGCAAACGGTATCAAAGTCTATATCTTCGACTGTTTGCACCCGATTGCCCTCATGAGCTTCTCAGTAAGAACCAAGAAGGCTACTGCAGGTATCATGATTACTGCATCCCACAACCCTAAGGAATACAATGGATACAAAGTGTTCTGGTCAGACGGAGCTCAGGTCATCTCACCTGTTGACAAAGACATCGTAGCAGAGGTCGCAAAGATTTCAGACCCTTCAATGGTAAAATTCGAAAGGGGAGAGGACGCTGCACCAATCGAGGTGATGAGCCATGAAATGGATGAGGCTTATCTCAACGCCGTGTCAACCCTCATGCTTTCTCCTGAGGCACGTGAGCGCCACAAAGACATCAAGATCGTCTATACTCCAATCCACGGATCAGGTGTGAGAATCATTCCGGAATTCCTCGCAAAACTCGGTTTCGAAAATATCTACCATGTTCCGGAGCAGGACGTAGTTGACGGAAACTTCCCTACAGTTGATTCACCTAACCCTGAGGAGCCAGGTGCGCTTGCAATGGCTGTAGAGGTTGCAAACCGTGAAGGTGCCGACCTCGTT
>CAMCIE010000105.1 GCA_945874815.1 uncultured Bacteroidales bacterium | reverse complement strand
AAAAGTGTTATTCAAAATAACAATTTAAAGGTGTTATTCAAAAAGACAACTAAAAGTAGCTTTCGAAATGAGAAGTGAGTATTAATAGTATTGGTAGAATAGGGCGATGGCCTGCATGCCGGCGTAGAGCTGTTTGAGCAGGTAACTTTCGTTAGGTGAATGGATTGTGTCCCTTTCGAGGCCGAATCCCATCAGGAGCGGATCGATGCCGAGGATTCTCTGCAGGTCGGCAAGGATAGGAATGCTGCCGCCTCCGCGGGATGGTACCGGTTCGATGCCGTACACCTCGGTCATGGCACGTGAGGCTGCCTGGTAGGCCGGGGATGAAATCGGGATGAGGAAGCCGTTGCCACCGTGGTGCGGAGTGACTTCCACCTTCACATAGTCCGGTGCGATGGCTTTGAAATGCTCTGTGAACAGGCGGGTTATGGTCTCGCTATCCTGGTTCGGCACCAGTCGCATGGAGATTTTGGCATGGGCCTCAGAAGGGAGGACGGTCTTGGCTCCTTCGCCTGTGTAGCCGCCCCAGATGCCGTTTACATCCAGACATGGACGTATGCCTGTGCGCTCCATGGTGGTATAGCCAGCTTCGCCTTTCACCTGTTTGATATCCAGGAATTTCTTGTATTCTTCGAGGTCGAACGGGGCGCGGGCAAGTTTGTCGCGGTCTTCCCTGCTGAGTTCCACGACATCGTCGTAAAAGCCTTTGACAGTGATTCTTCCGTCTTTGTCTATGAGGGAGGATATCATGTCGCAGAGGACGTTGATTGGGTTGGCCACGGCTCCGCCGTAATGGCCGGAATGGAGGTCTTTGTCCGGACCTGTTACCTTGACTTCGACGTATGAGAGGCCGCGCATGCCGCAGTTGATGGATGGAACTGCCTCAGATATCATCGTGGTGTCGGAAACGAGGATGATGTCGGCGGCAAGTCTGTCTTTGTTTTCGGATGCCCATTTTGCAAGGGACGGGCTGCCTATTTCTTCTTCGCCTTCGAAAATGAATTTCACGTTGTGGCGGAGTTTGCCTTCTTTGCAGAGGAATTCAAAGGCCTTTATATGCATGAAAAGCTGGCCTTTGTCGTCGTTGGCTCCGCGTGCATAAATGGCTTCGTCGCGGATAACTGGCTCGAACGGATCGGATTTCCATAGTTCGAGGGGTTCCACCGGCTGGACGTCATAGTGGCCATAGACCAGAACTGTCGGTAGGGCCGGGTCAATCAGTCGGCTTCCGAAGACTACAGGATGGCCTTCGGTCGGGCAGATTTCAGCTTGGTCGGCACCTGCTTGGAGCAGGAGTTCCACCAGTCTTTCGGCGCAGCGCTGCATGTCCGGGCGGTGCTGGGCTTTGGAGCTTACTGAAGGGATTCTCAACAGGGAGAAGAGTTCTTCGAGGAAGCGGTCTTTGTTGGTCTGGATGTATTGTTTCATTTTTTATATGTTTTAGATTCCTCCACTCGCTATGCTCGGTCGGAATGACAAAGTCGGTCGGAATGACAAAGTCGGTAGGTATGTCAGTATTATAGTTTGGAGGCGGCGTATTCGGCGGTGAGCTTGAAGGTCTTTTTGCCGGAAGACGGCGCTTCGTACATCGCGTCGGTCATAATCTTCTCGCAGATGGCACGCAATCCCCTGGCTCCCAACTTGTTGGCTATGGCTGTATCTACAATCAGGTCCAGCACCTCGGGTTCGACGCTGAGCTTGATTCCGTCTATCTCGAACATCTTTTCATACTGCCTCATGATGGCATTCTTCGGCTCGGTGAGAATCCTCTTGAGCGCATCTCTGTCGAGGTTGTCCAGATAAGTGATTACCGGAAGCCTTCCTATTATCTCCGGAATGAGTCCGTATGCACGAAGGTCCTGTGCCTCAACATATTGCAGAAGATTTTCCTTGTCCACCTGCTGTTTGTTCGCGGCACCGTAACCAATCACCTGAGTATTGAGTCTCTGGGCAATCCTGCGCTCTATGCCTTCGAATGCACCTCCGCAGATGAAGAGGATGTTCTGGGTGTTGACATGGATGAATTCCTGCTCCGGATGCTTGCGTCCTCCCTGCGGCGGAACGTTCACCACATTTCCTTCGAGGAGTTTCAGCATCGCCTGCTGCACTCCTTCTCCGGAGACATCACGTGTGATGGAAGGGTTGTCGCTCTTGCGGGCAATCTTGTCGATTTCGTCGATGAAAACGATTCCCCTTTCGGCCCTTGCCACATCATAATCAGCCTCCTGAAGCAGGCGCGTGAGTATGCTTTCCACATCTTCTCCCACATATCCGGCTTCTGTCAGGACCGTGGCATCAACGATGGTGAACGGGACATTGAGTATCTTCGCTATTGTCTTGGCCATGAGGGTCTTACCCGTTCCGGTAGGTCCTACCATCAGGATATTGGACTTTTCCAGCTCGACTTCGTTGGATTCAACGAGGTTGTTGTTGATCCTTTTGTAGTGGTTGTAAACCGAGACGGACAGGATTTTCTTCGCCCTGTCCTGACCTATGACATATTGGTCGAGGAATTCGTGTATTTCCTTTGGTTTGAGGATTTTGTCTATCTTGCCGGGGGCCGGTTTGACCTTGTGGTCAATCTCTTTGATGTAGTCGCCGGCAAGTTTGACGCAGTCGGAGCATATACATGCATCCAAACCTTGAAGCAGGAGCGGAACTTCATTCTCACTCCTGCCACAGAACATGCAATATCTTGTCGATTTCTTTTCTTTCGCCATTATTTCTTCTTTTTGGTGAGGATTTCATCGATCATACCATATTCCAGAGCCTCTTTCGATGTCATCCAGTAGTCGCGCTCAGCATCTGCGCAAATCTTGTCATAAGGCTGGCCTGAGTGCTCGCTGATAATCTCGTAAAGCTCTTTTCTGGTCTTTTCGATTTCCCTTGCAGCAATCATTATGTCTGTTGCCTGTCCCTTTGCTCCGCCAAGTGGCTGATGTATCATCACCCTTGAGTGAGGCAGCGCTGACCTTTTGCCCTGCGCTCCGGCACACAGAAGAACGGATCCCATTGAGGCTGCGAGTCCTGTGCAGATGGTCGCTACGTCAGGCTCAATCAGCTGCATGGTGTCATATATTCCCAGTCCAGAGGTCACCTGACCGCCAGGAGTGTTGATGTAGAGTGAAATGTCTGCAGAACTGTCGTTTGAGGCAAGGTAGAGAAGCTGGGCCTGTATGATATTGGCCACGTCATCGTCGATGGCCACGCCAAGGAAGATGATTCTGTCCATCATAAGACGGCTGAATACATCCATGGATGCCACATTGAGTTTTCTTTCCTCAATGATGCTAGGGTTTATATAGCCGTCCAAAAATGACGAATACCGGTACACGGTCGTCGAACTGAGACCGTGACCGGTTGCAAATTTTTCAAAGTCTGTCATCAGACCGGTATTTATTTCAACTCGCGGAATGCTTCCACTGAGATTGGTTTCACATCAAGGCTCACTACCTCACGGACAGCAGCGATGGTCTTCTCGTTCTCAACCTGGTCGTAGATGCGGCGGCTCTGTTCCTCCTGTGCAAGGATGTTCTTTGCGAATGACTCAAGCTGCTCATCCGGAACATTGTTCATGCCATACATTGCGAACTGATATGCTGCAAAGCCTTTTGCGCTTGCGAGGATGTCTTTCTCCTCAATCTTCACATTGTATTTCTGCATGAGGTATGTGCGGATCATCTGCCATTTGTAGTCAACGATGAACAGTGCCCAGTCTTTCTCGATATCCTCCATGGTGAATTTGCCTTCGTTGATGACGAAAATCCATCTCTTGAGGAATTTCTCAGGAACTTCGAGGCCTGCCTTTGCAAGGATGTAGTCCTTTGCATCTTTGGAGAAGCGCCAGTTGGACTCGTTAGAGTACTCAAATGCAAGTCTTTCAGCTACTTTTGCGTCGAACTCCTCTTCGCTCTTCACTGTGCCCTCACCGAAGATCTTGTCGAAAGTCTCCTGGTTTACAGGTGCGTTGACGAAAGTCTTCACGTTGTTAACAGTCATCTTGAACATTGGATCGAGGCTTGCAAGCTCTTCTTTCTTAACTTTGAGCATTGAAGCGCGGTCAGTCTCGTTCTCGAATGCTTCGTTCACATTCACGTCGATGCTGTCACCGGCTTTAAGGCCAACGAATGAAGGTTTAACTGCCTCTGAAATGCTGCGAAGAGCAACATAAGCGCCCTCTACTCTGGTCTCGCCCTGTACGAAGTCAACGATGATGAAGTCATCCTCCTTTGCAGCCTCTCCCTCTTCGAGTGAGCCGTACTGCTTGAGCATGTTCTGTTTCATCTCGTCACGTGCAGCATCTGATACCTCGATGTTGTAATATGGGATTTTGTCGTCCTTTGAAAGTTCGAGATTGATCTGAGGGTTCTGGGCGATGTCGAACTTGAATGTGAAGTCGTTTCCGTCCACCCACTCAGTCTGTGGCTGGTCCTCTGCAGGAAGAGGCTCGCCCACTACGTTGAGCTTGTTCTCGTTGATGAAATCGTTGAGTGCAGATGAGATTACATCGTTAACTGCGTCAACCAATGATGCCTGGCCATACATCTTCTCGATGAGCGACATCGGCACCATGCCTTTTCTGAAGCCTTTGATTTCAGCATGTTTGCGGTGCTCTTTGAGTTTTGCAACTTTCTTGTCTGCATAGTCCTCTTTCACGATTGAAAGGGTGAGTTCGAGATTGAGGTCGTCAATTCTGTTCTGTTCAATATTCATAATTCTATCGTTTATATTTTTATTCACTTATAATCGGTTGCCCCTGCGGTGAGGGGGCTGCGAAATAGCCCGCAAATATACACAATCCCCGGGACATTTCAAAGTGACTGTTTTCTGTCCTTTTTCTGCGTCGCCAGTCTCTTCGGGTAGGCCACTCTTGAATGGTACATCTGCTGAAGGTAGGATTTGATTTCTTCCCTCATTATATTGAGTTCCCGGATGGTTATGTCGGCGTCGGTAAGTTGTTCCTCGTCGGCCTTGCCTCCGATGATCCTGTCCACAAGTTCGGATACGCTCTGAGGGGTGTAGTCCTTGAGGCTGCGGGAAGCGGCCTCCACTGCGTCGCACATCATCAGGATCACCTGTTCCTTGGTCAGAGGCTTCTCGCCGTTGTAGCGGAATGCGTTGATATCGTCCGGAGAGCCTCCTTCGTTTACATATTTTGTATAGAAATATCCGGTGACGGTGGTGCCGTGGTGGGTGTTTATGAACTGCTTGAGTACATCCGGCAGCCTGTATTTGTCAGCGAGGACAAGACCGTCGGAGACATGTCTGATGATGTCCTGGGCGCTTTCCTTGGCTGAAAGATTCTGATGATATTTCACTCCCGGAGTTTCATTCTCCGTGAAGCACTGTGGATTGGCTATTTTTCCGATGTCATGGTAGAGAGCTCCCGCCCTGACAAGAGGGACATTGGCATCGATTGAACGTGCGGCGGCATCTGCCAGGTTCATCACCTGGAGGGAGTGCTGGAATGTGCCCGGTGCCTTGTCGGCGAGCAGTCGGAGCAAGGTGTTGCTGGTGTCGCTGAGCTCCACCAGTTTGGAGTTGGACACGAGGCTGAATATTTTCTCGAACAGATATATCAGCGGATATCCGGCCACGGTCATGAAGGCTCCGAGGGCCATGTAAAGAATCTGGTAAAGGTCTGTAAATCCGTCAAGTCCGCCGAAGGCAAGTCTGAATGCCGCCCAGAC
>CAMCIE010000104.1 GCA_945874815.1 uncultured Bacteroidales bacterium | reverse complement strand
AGCTCGAAAGGTGTGACAAAAGGAAGAAGGTTATCCGACCAAAGCGACAAGTCCTGAAAATGCCATGAAGCCGTAGATGATCCGGCGAAGAAGGTCCGGATTAATCCGATGGAAAATGCGGGCCCCGATCAACAGGCCGATTAGAACACCTGCGATTCCCACGCACCATGACCCCAATACACAGGGGGTGACAAAGCCATGTCCGGCACGATAGATTGTCATCATTGTATTTCCTATAAGAAAATACCATTGCGTGATGGCCATATATTCAATCTTATCCTTGGAACATCCCAGGAAATAAATGACAGCAGGAGGACCCTGCATGGCAAAAAGTCCTCCCATGACTCCGGAAAGAGTCCCCATTGAAATCTGTACGGTCATGGTAGGTTTCAGAGTGAATTTGCCATTGAGGAACATGAAATACATACTGATCAGAACCATGATTCCACCAAGGATACGTTTCAGTATGGAGCTGTCTATGTGCTTGACCATCAGCACGGAAAAGAAGGAAACTATGATGAATGTCACCAGAATGGGAATCAGCTTCCTCCATGGAACATTCTTCACCATGTGAATGGCAGGAATCAGGGCTGTGAAGATAGCCAGCAGACCTGAAAGCGCCGTGGCCTCACCGAATGAAGGCATAATGAAGGGAAGCACCATCATAATGAATATTCCGAAGCCGAAACCGCAAACCCGCTGCGTCACGCTGGCACCAAGGGCCATGAGGAATATCACTATGTATGAAGTAATGCTCATCCGCAATCCCAATTAAAAATCAGAAGCCTTTGCAAAAATAATGATTTTTTGCAAAGGCTTCAGTCTCTAAAGTATCTTTTTATACTCAACCGGCAGAACTTTTATGAATTGACGCGCATAAAGGTCCCAATCCGCAATCATACGTGCCGCAATCGTACTTCCGGTATGCTTGAAATGTGACCTGATGAGGTTGAACACCTCTTCCCTGTCGCGATTTTCCTCCAGCAGGGACAGCTCGACCATATCCATGTTGCAGTAAAAATCAAAATCACCGTCCGGATTCCAAACATAAGCGATTCCGCCGCTCATTCCGGCAGCAAAGTTCTTTCCGGTACGTCCCAGAACCACGACACGGCCTCCGGTCATATATTCGCAGCAATGGTCTCCGACGCCCTCAACCACGGCAGTGGCACCGCTGTTCCTTACGCAGAACCTCTCACCCACCTGGCCGTTGATGAACATCTCTCCGGATGTGGCACCATAGCCGATGGTGTTTCCGGCAATGATGTTGTCTTCGGCACTGAAGTCGGAATCAGGATCCGGAACAACCACAATCTTTCCACCGGAAAGACCTTTTCCCATATAATCATTCGCATCACCTTCAAGGCTGAAAGTCATGCCCTTACAAAGGAAAGCGCCGAAACTCTGGCCGGCTGATCCGTTGAAACGGATGTTTATGCAGTCATCCGGGAGGCCCTGGCTACCGTGCAGTGCAGTGATATAGCCACTTATCATGGCTCCGACACTACGGTCGGTATTGAGGATAGGCACTCCTATGCTGATTTTTCTTCCTGCCTTGATTGACGGTTCAATCATTGAGAGCAATTCCTTATCTTTTACTGAGTCGATATCGTGCTCTTGTGCGGTAGTGAATACGCGGTCATTTCCCTTTGCCTCCTCAGGGATGTAAAGTACCCTGTCGAGGGATACCTTATTGGCCTTGGCACCTGCAGGGTAGCTCCTTTTATGAAGCAAATCTGCCCTTCCTATCACTTCCTGGAGAGTCTTGTATCCCATGATTGCGAGATATTCACGCACATGGCGGGCAAGGAAGCGGAAATAGTTTACAACATATTCCGGTTTTCCGGAGAATTTCTTCCTCAGGTCAGGATTCTGGGTTGCAATGCCGACAGGGCAAGTGTTGGTGTTGCATTTGCGGCACATCACACAGCCCATCGTGATCATCGGAGCAGTTCCGAATCCGAACTCCTCGGCTCCAAGAAGGGCCATGAAGAGCACATCACGAGGGGTCTTCAGACCTCCGTCAACCTGAAGTTTGACTTTTCCACGCAAGTTGTTGACCACCAGAGTCTGCTGTATCTGGGCAAGGCCTGTTTCAGCAGGGCAGCCCGCATGTTTGACTGAACTTGCAGGGCTTGCTCCTGTACCGCCATCTCCTCCGCTGATGAGGATGACATCCGCCTTAGCCTTGGTAACACCCGCAGCGATGGTGCCGACGCCTGCTTCCGCGACAAGTTTCACACTTATGCGGGCCTTGCTGTTGACGTTCTTCAGGTCAAAGATAAGCTGGGCAAGGTCCTCGATTGAATAAATGTCATGATGAGGCGGAGGTGAAATGAGGGTAATGCCCGGAATCGAATGTCTGGTCCTGGCTATCAGTTCATTGACTTTGAAGCCAGGAAGCTGTCCTCCTTCTCCCGGCTTTGCTCCCTGGGCAACCTTGATCTGGATTTCGTCCGCGTTGACAAGATACCATGTATCCACTCCGAAACGGCCTGAAGCAACCTGCTTGACGGCACTGCGGCGTGAGCTGCCATCAGGAAGCGGAACATTCCTTTCAGGATCCTCTCCGCCCTCTCCGGTATTGCTCTGGCCACCGAAACTGTTCATGGCGATGGCGATGGTTTCATGAGCCTCCTTGCTGATGGCACCGAATGAAATAGCCTCAGTCACAAAGCGTTTCATGATGCTTTCTTCACTTTCAACCTCTTCGATGGCTATGCTTTCTCGGTCACTTTCGATTTCCATCAGGTCGCGCAGATACATTGGGGTCTGTCTGTTTTCGGCTGCCACACAGAACTCCTTGAAAGCGGAGTAGTCATTCTCCTTTACGGCCTTCTGCAGCAGACGTACCCTTGAAGGGTCCCATCCGTGAAGTTCGCCGTCTTTTTTATAATTGTATATGCCCAGATCTGCGATTTCAGGCAGTTTGCCGTCCTCCCTTCCGTAAGCCTCATTGTGTGCTGCAAGCACGTCTGCTGCAATATCTTCCAAGGTAATTCCCTCAATCTGGGAGATGCCTCCACCCATGTATTTGTCCAGGACTGAAGAGCTGACTCCGAGATTTTCAAACAAGGCTGCTCCACGGTAACTCCTGATGGTGGAAATACCCATCTTGGAAAGGATTTTCAGCATACCCTTGTTGATTGCATGGATATAATGCTCCTGGGCTGCAGGATAGTCGAGCTGTATGGTCTTGTTTTCCACCAACTTACCAAGGATTGCGAATGCCATGTAAGGATTCACTGCACTTGCTCCGTATCCTATCAGAAGGGCTACGTGCATCACTTCGCAGACCTCGGCAGACTCAACAACAACCGCTGTCTGGGCACGTTTCATACAGTGGATCAGGTAGTGGTGGACAGCGGCCATCGCAAGCAATGAAGGAATAGGAGCGTGGTCTTTGTCCACTCCGCGGTCACTGATTATTATATAATTATATCCTGCATCCACTGCCTTGGCCGCGCTTCTGCAAAGATTTCCAAGTGCAGCTTCCATTGCCTGCTCCCCTCCCTCGGCCTCAAAGACCATTGGCAGTGTGATTGTGCGGAATCCCTTGTATCTGAGATTCTTAAGGGTCTCTATCTCTCCGTTTGAAAGAATCGGAGAGCTGAGCTTGACCACTTTGCAAAGGTCAGGTGACGGAGTGAGGATATCTCCCTTGACGGCTCCGATGTAACTGGTCAGTGACATCACTGAGCTTTCCCTTATCGGGTCGATAGGAGGGTTGGTCACCTGGGCGAATTTCTGTTTGAAATAGTTGAAGAACCTCTGAGGCTTGTTTGAAAGCACGGCCAGAGGGGTGTCGTCACCCATAGCAGAAAGAGGCTCGGCACTGCCGACAGCCATAGGAACGATTATCTTGTCGATATCTTCCTTGCTGTAACGGAATGTGCAAAGAAGTTTTTCATAATCATTTACGGCATGCTCTTCTTTCCTTCCGCTACGTATATCCTTGAGTACTATCCTGTTGGCATGGAGCCAGTCCGAATATGGATGTGCATCAGCCAGCACCGCCTTTATCTCATCGTTGGTCAGTATCTTGCCTTTGTGGGTATCCACCATGAGGATTTTTCCCGGGCAGAGCCTTCCCTTTGATGCAATTTCCTTCGGATCGACCCCGCATACTCCGGTTTCCGATGCCATCACCATCATTCCGTTCTTTGTCACGAAATACCGGCATGGACGAAGCCCGTTACGGTCAAGCATTCCTCCCGCATACCTTCCGTCACAGAAGAGGATTGTGGCCGGGCCATCCCATGGTTCATTGAATATGGAATGATATTCATAGAAGCTTTTCAGCTTGTGATTCAATTTGTTACCTTCCTTGTAGCTCTCCGGTACGAGCATGGAAAGCGTGTGCGGGATTGACTGACCGCAACGTGTGAAGAACTCAAGTACATTATCGAACGAGGCGCTGTCGCTCATACCCGGTTCAACAATCGGGCTGATGTTTTCCGTAATCTTACCAAGGTTCTCCGTTTTCAGGAGGGTCTCTCTTGATTTGATCCACAGGCGGTTACCCCTGATTGTGTTTATTTCTCCGTTATGTCCTATCATCCTGAATGGCTGGGCAAGACTCCAGGTCGGGAAGGTGTTTGTGGAGAAACGGGAGTGAACCAGGGCAATGGCACTTGTAAAATATTTGTCTGTAAGGTCAGGGAAATATGCGCGAAGCTGACGGGATGTGAGCATTCCCTTGTAAACCATTGTCCTTGTGGAAAGGCTGGCGAAATAACAAGCGGACTTGTCCACTATGGCTGAGGCTGTCAGTTTATGTTCCACCGCCTTGCGCACCAGATACAACTTGTCTTCGAGCTTGTTCTGGTCATCACAGCCGACTATGAATATCTGCCTGATTTCAGGTTCAGTTGCCCTGGCCATTTCTCCGAGAATCTCGCTGCACACCGGCACCTGACGGCTGTGCATGACCGAAAGTCCGTTTGCCTCAACGCATTCGTTGATGATTTCAGTGAATCTGGCATTGTCTCTTTCATTCTTGGGCAGGAATACCATGCCCACTCCGTAGCGTCCTTTTTCCGGAACCGGAATACCGTGAAGCAAGATGAACTCGTGCGGAATTTGCACCATGATACCGGCTCCGTCACCGGTCTTTCTGTCACCGCCTTCAGCACCTCTGTGCTTCATGTTCTCCAGTACGGTGAGTCCCTTTTCAATGATTTCGTGATACTTGCCGCCATTGATATTGACGACAAGACCGACACCGCAGGCATCGTGCTCATATTCTGGGGAGTAGAGACCACGTGCCTGAATTTGTTCAAGTCCGTTCATATATGTTTCGTTTTACAACTTGCAAACTTACAAAAAAAATTTGTAAATATCACCAAATAGCAATATCTTTGCAGTCCTTTTGATAAAAGTCTATCAGCGACGACCTTAGTCGTTCATGCCCGGATGGCGGAATCGGTAGACGCGTTGGTCTCAAACACCAATGTCCGAAAGGATGTGCCGGTTCGACCCCGGCTCCGGGTACAAGAAACCCTCGTAGAACGCGTTCTACGAGGGTTTCTCTGTTTTCTTTTCCCACATTTTCCCCACAGATTACAGCTCAACGTAAAATCCGGCTCAACGTAAAAAGTAGGTTGATTTACGTTTTTCACACCCGAAAATTTAGAGCATTGGAGGCACAAAGCAAGCGGAGCAGCCCTTGGCTGAGCTGAGCAGTTTGCTTTGAGCAGCCGGCCGGCGTATTTGCCGGCTGCTGTGCCAGCCACTCAAACCCGAAAATCACCGTCCACGGTGTAAATTC
>CAMCIE010000103.1 GCA_945874815.1 uncultured Bacteroidales bacterium | reverse complement strand
GCGCCTGTGCATCAGTGTTGCAGACAACGAAGGTACATCCTTCGATTTTCTGCTTGTACATATAGTCCACGGCATTGCAGCCTCCGCCACCCACACCGATTACCTTGATGATGGATTTTTCAGGGACCCAGTCTGCAGGGGTTATATCCATATTTTCAAAATTGTCCATATATTCCATAATAATACCTCCTATGCCTCAGGTGATTCGTCAGTTGAAGTGTCATAAAAGTTGAAAAGTGTGTTCCTGAGCTTGTCCTTCCATGTGATTTTCGGCTTTTTCGGCTCTTTTTTCGTTTCTTTCTTAAGCTCAACTGCCGGTTTCACCTCCTCGAACTCAAGCAGGGTGCCGCCAGAAACCTTTTCTTCCCCAGGTTTGCCGATTTCTTCCACCGGAATCTCTTCCTGAGGTTTCTCTTCCACCTTGACATGCTCCACAGGATTTTCTATTTCCACCTTACCGTTCATGCCTGCAGCCAACTCATCTTTGTTGATTGCGCAATTGATGGTCTTATCATGGGTGGCGGCGAGGATGAGTCCGAGCGAAGTACTTGCCGAAGTGTCCGCGATACCGTCACATCCCTGAGTTGAGAACAGTCCTTTCGGATAGCCTGTCCTGACCTTGTATCCGGAAATGTCGTAAATGAAATTGCAAAGATTTGCAGTCTGGGAGGCACCTCCGGTTATTACAATTCCACTTCTGAGGATGTCGGCGAACTGGCTCTGCTCTATTTCATAGAGAATAGCCATGATAATCTCTTCTATCCTGGCAGTGATGATTTCTGACAAATATTTGACAGGAAGCTGTTTGTCTGCATCAGCGGAATTACTCCGGATATGTATGATTTTCTCTCCGAGATTCTGGAGTTTTTCAGGCATGCATGCTCCGTAGGCAAGCTTGATGTTCTCCGCAAGGTGGTCGCTGATCTGACATTCGCTCTTGATGTCGTCGGTTATGTTCTTGCCTCCGAACGGGATGGAAGCGAAGTGCCTCATGATGTTGCCATGGTAAATTGATACGGAAGTACATCCGCCACCGAAGTCTATCAGGGCCACACCGTTTTCCATTTCGGCATTGGTCAGCACAGCCTTTGCCGTCGAATCCGCCGTAAAGAATTTGCGGATGGCCGGTATGCCTATCCTGTTCATGACATGGTCAATCTTGTTGAGCGACCTTTTGTTGCCGATGAAAACCTTGAAATTGCCTTCAACGGTGTCACCGGTCATTCCGATGATGTCCTTCTCGATAATCTGGAAATTCTCTCCATCCGAAAATGACTGTGCCACAGCACCATAGATGGCCTCTTTCTGCTCATCTGCAAGAGGATAGGACTCCTCTGCGAAACGTTTCAGATAGGAGATGTCCTCCATTGTGATTTCGCTGTCCTCGCCCCTCTCTTCAATCTTGGCGGTGTTGCTCTGCACTACGACGGGATATTTCGGCATGCCGACAACAGCAGAGGTAATCTTGATTCCGAGTTCTTCCTCGGCCTCCTGCACAGCCTTGCTGAGAACCCCTGTGACGAGACTCTCATTGAAAACGCTGCTGTACCGTATTCCGGCAGAGCCGCATTCCTTGTAATAGATGATCTGCACATCCTCACCGCTTACCTTTGCAACGCTAAGGGCTATTTTCGATGTTCCCAGATCAATGGCTACGATGTATTTTTCCGTAATGTTCATAGCACCTATGTATTAATTGTTATTTCCTTATTGCCGGCAGACAATCTGTCCGTGATATTTGAGATCCACATATTTATAATAACCCGGGTCTTTGGAAGGAGCGATGTAGGTGTAATATTTCTCCATCTTTTCCATCTTCTCCTGAATCCTGTCCGGTTGTCCGAACTGGAACCTTTCCCTGCCTTCACGCGGAATGAGCAAGAGTTCTCCGTTGCTCTCTACATGAATCTGTACAATCTTGTTTTTCCATTTCCGGTCTTTCTCAAGGTAGTTGACCACATTCATGACTTTATCGAACCATTCCTTCTCCTTCGGGTCTTCAATCATACCTTTGTGACCGCTGTTTGCTTTCAGAGGAATATTTCCGTCAATGACCTGAACGTGTGAGGAATATGAACGCTGGAGAGGGAATATGCAGCCCTGGGCATCAGCATAGAAGCCTCCGTCGCCCTTCTGAAACCTCACCACAGGTTTCCTCTGGGTGAGCGTGACATTCAGCATCCCGTCCTTAGTTACAAAAGCCTGACTTTTAAGCACGGCGCTCCTGCTGTCCACAATCTGCTCTATCCTGGTGAGATTCAGACTGTCGAGCAGAACACCCTGCACCTGCCCGTAACTCTTGGCGATGAATGTCCTTACATCATTAGCCGTAACGAAACAATTCTGTGCACTGTCACGAACCTCCACGCGCACACCTTTGCAAATCAATGGCTTGCGCGATTCTCTTCCGGCAATGTAAGATGCACAGAGACAGAGGGCAAGCAAACTTGCCACAACAGCCCTGATGATATATTTCGTTACCTTGCGCATTGTTATCTTATTCTGTTTTCAAGCATTTCTGTAATCGGCCCGATAAAACGGTCAATATTTCCCGCTCCGAAAGTGATCAATGTGTCAATCTGCTCGCTTTCAAGCTGTTCCATGAGCTGATCCCTGGTAATTAGCACTTTATCCTGACATGTCACTTTGTCGAAGATGATTTCGGACGTAACTCCAGGAATAGGCTCCTCCCTTGCAGGATAGATGTCCAGAAGAATGAGCCTGTCCACTCCGCTCAATGCCAGGGCAAATTCATCGGCGAAATCCCTCGTTCTTGTATAAAGATGAGGCTGGAACACCGCAGTAAGCTTCCTGCCCGGGAATATGTCTCTCATGGCGCTTACAGCTGCTGCAATTTCCTTCGGATGGTGGGCGTAATCATCTATATAAGAGCAGGCTGGGGTATTGACATGTATGTCGAAGCGTCTTTTCACACCCTGGAAAGTCGCCAATGCCTGACGCACTTTTTCGCCATCAATTCCGTAAGTCAGGGCAATGGCAGAAGCCGCAATGGCATTCTCGACATTCACCCATCCCGGTATGCCGACCTTGCAGTCCTCGAGTACATTGCCTCTGTAATGCAGGTCGAAGGTGAAATATCCGCATTCATCTTTCCTTATCCTTTCTGCGTGGAAATCCGCCCTGACATCGTCATAGGAATAGGTGAGAATCTCAGCCTTTGTATCCTCCTGGCAGATGTCGAGCCCGATTTTCTTGATGACCGTACCCTGAGTCTGACCAGCGAAAGCCTTGAATGCTTCGATTATATGGGCTTTGTCACCATAGATGTCCAGATGGTCCGCATCCATGGAGGTAATCACGGCAATTGACGGATAGAGCTGGAGGAATGAACGGTCAAATTCATCCGCCTCCGCCACTATCACATTGTTTTCGCTTGTGAGAAGGTTGCTGTCGTAGTTCTTGGAGATACCCCCGAGAAAGGCCGAGCAGCCCTCGCCCGAATGTGTGAAAATATGTGCGAGCAAGGTACTCGTCGTGGTTTTCCCGTGGGTGCCTGAAACGGCCAGACATTGCTGTCCCGTGGCGATTTCCCCGAGCATGCGGGAGCGCTTGACCACCTTGTACCCATGTTCATTGACATAGACGAGTTCCCCCATGTCCTTAGGGATGGCCGGGGTATATACAACCAGAGTGTTTTCCACATCCTTCGGAATATAATCCACATTGTCCTCGTAGTGGATGCTGATGCCTTCGCCCTGAAGCTCCGCTGTCAGGGCAGAAGGGGTCCTGTCATATCCTGAGACATTGTAACCCTTTATGTTGTAATATCTTGCAATGGCGCTCATTCCGATTCCGCCTATGCCTATGAAATATATGTTCTTATATGCCATATCAATCCACTATTTTGTAAATTTCATCAGCTATGGTCAATGCTGCATCCTTCAGTGCCAGGGTGGCGATATTCTTTTCCATATCTGCTATTTTATCCGGTTCCCCAAGCAAATCGACAGCCACTTTCATCAGTGAATCTACCGCCTGGTCATCCTTTACCAGCATAGCCGCTCCTTTGTTTACAAGAGCCATTGCATTATGGGTCTGGTGATCCTCTGCCACGTTTGGCGACGGAACGAAAATGACTGCTTTATGTGCTGCACAAAGTTCTGACACTGAGCTTGCTCCTGAACGGGAAATCACGATGTCGGCCGCACAGTAGGCCAGGTCCATCCTTTTGATGAAATCGTAATGCCTGATGCCGTCCAATTTTGCCCCCGAGGCCCTTTGCTCCTGCATGAAAGCATCGATGGAGGCCTTGTAGTATTTGCCGCACTGCCAGATGACTTCCACGTTTTCAGAGCCCGGACATCCGTCAGCAATCCATTTTTTCATGGCATTGTTAAGAGTGCCGCTTCCAAGGCTTCCTCCCACGATGAAAATATGTTTCTTGTGAGGATTGAGCCTGTAGAACTCGTAGGCATCCATCTTCAGCCTGTCCGTCGGTGGCACAATCTCCTTGCGTATAGGGTTGCCGCTCATTACAATCTTCTCTGCCGGGAAGAATCTTTCCATCCCCTCGTATGCTACACAGATGCATTCCGCCTTCTTTCCCAGTATTTTATTTGTCAGTCCGGCATAGCCGTTCTGTTCCTGAATCAGTGTAGGAATCCCGAGCTGGCCTGCAGCCATCAGCAGGGGAGCACTGGCATATCCGCCTACTCCAATTGCAATGTCCGGCTTGAACTCGCGGAGAATCCGCTTTGCCATTCTTATGCTCTTGACCACCTTGAAAGGAAGTGCGAGATTTGACAGCGTGAATTTTCTCTGCAGCCCGGTAACAGGCAAACCGATGATCTTGTATCCCGCTGCCGGTACCTTTTCCATTTCCATCCTGCCGACAGCTCCTACAAACAGTATTTCACTCTTGGGGTTCAGCTCCTTGAGCATGTTGCCGATGGACAGTGCCGGAAAGATGTGTCCTCCGGTACCGCCTCCGCTTATTATCGCCCTTATTGGTCTGTACTTTGACATAATTGAGTGATTTTCGCAAATTTATAATTCTTCATCCATTTGAGCGAAATCATCGTTTCCAATGCTTTCCAATATATCCATGCTTGCCTGGATGTCGTCTTTCTCCTTATCGCCTGCCTTTTCGTAAAGCGGCACTGCCTGAGCTTCTGCCTGCCTCATCTGATTGCGGGTCATCTTGCTGATTGTCAGAATGATACCGAATGCTATGCAGAACATCAGAAAGGCAAATGCTCCGTGGCTGACCAGAGGCAGGGTCTGTCCGGTCATCGGGCCTATGTCAACGTTGACGAACATGTGCATGAAAGCCTGGCCGGTAATCAGAAGGCTCAACCCTCCCACAGCAAGCTTGGTGAACTCCTTCCTGCACATTTTAGCTATGTGCGACCCCCTTGCCAGGAGGCTGACATAGAGCAGGATGACAAGGATTCCGCCGGCAAGGCCATATTCCTCAATCAGGAAACTGAACATATAGTCACCATAAATGTTCGTCACGATATATTTCTGTGTACTGTTTCCGCTGCCTTTACCGAAAGCTCCGCCTTCATGGACAGCAATCTTGGCACCGTAAGGCTGGAGAATCTTATCCCTTTCATTGTAGAAGTCATCAGTACCTTCCTTGAATGTGGACAGCTTTTCAGTGTCATATTTGATGGTCATTCGGTTGAGCATCGTCGGTATTCGGCCGAACTTCTTGAGGAAGTCATTGTCTGTGACATTATACAGGGCGACTCCACCCACAAGCAGCATTACTCCCGCAATGGCACCAAGTCCTACCTCCCTCAGCGGCACTCCTCCGATCAAAAGCAC
>CAMCIE010000102.1 GCA_945874815.1 uncultured Bacteroidales bacterium | reverse complement strand
GCATATTCTCTTTCAGTGACTTATGATGGTTATGTCTTTGTCGGCAGTTCCGACTATGTGAATAACGGAGATGTGCATGTAATCGGTCCTGACGGAAAATACATCTGCAAATTTGACTCAAACGGGCTCAATCCTATCAAAGTTGTCAGAAAATAAGAGGCCTGATTGTACAAAAAACAACGAAAACTGCGGAGGTAATATGAAAAGTATTAACTTCGCAGTTCTTTTTCAATATATTCGCTTATGATGAACAGCAGAGAAAAACAGATACAGAACATTACCCTCTGGGGGTCTCTGGTGAATATCGTGCTCACAATTTGCAAGATTCTCGCAGGAATCATCGGAAAGAGTGCGGCAATGGTTGCAGACGGAATCCATTCACTGTCAGACCTTCTGAGTGACGTAATCATACTGATATTCGTCCACCTGTCTTCAAAGGAGAAGGATTGCGACCATGATTTCGGACACGGCAAGTTCGAGACATTCGCCACTCTTATAGTAAGCATCATTCTGGTCATTGTGGGTGCCGAACTCATGTCTTCGGGAATCCAGTCCATCATCAGCATTGCCAGGGGTGAGGCTGTGGCACGTCCGGGAATGATTGCCCTGATTGCAGCTGCCATATCCATCATAGCGAAGGAAGCAATTTATCGGGCTACGATGAGGGTGGCCAACCGCGTTGAAAGTCAGGCACTTGTTGCTAATGCATGGCACCACAGGTCCGATGCCCTTTCATCAATCGGCTCACTGCTTGGTATAGGCGGAGCAATGCTTCTGGGAGACAAATGGTCTATGCTTGACCCGATTGCTTCATGCTGCATCAGCATCGCCATAATTTACATCGCCGTGAAAATGTCCATTCCTTGCATAAAGGACCTGCTTGAGACTTCCCTTCCGGATGAAGAAGAGAACAAGATTGTGAGCATTGGAAAGGCTGTTGACGGAGTACATGACATTCATGAGCTCAAGACCAGGAAGAATGGCAATTCCGTGATTATTGACGCCCATATTGTTGTGGATCCAACTCTGAATGTGGCTACTGCTCACGACATTACCACAAAAGTCGAGAAGGCCATGAAAAAAGAATTCGGCCCGATGACACAGATTTCTCTGCATATCGAGCCGGATATTAATGCGGAATAGACGCTGACTTCAGTAGTTCAGCCTATTGATATTAATTCTTCTTCGGAAGTGTCTTGTTAAGCAGGAAGGCTCCAAGGACAGCCGCGATGAGCGATCCGCAGAGGATACCGAGCTTGGCATTGTTCAGCAGATGAGCTCCCTCAGCACCCAGAGAGGAGAAAGAGAGGTCGGAGATGAACATTGAGACTGTGAAGCCGATGCCGCAAAGAACGCAGACGCTGGCAAATGCCTTCCAGGTCGCTCCCTCCGGAAGAGATACTATCTTGAGTTTCACACTGATCCATGAGAACGAGAATACTCCGACGAATTTTCCCACAACAAGGCCGAGCATGACTGCCAGGCTGACTCCTGAAAAGACGTCTCCTATGGTCATGCCGCTGAGTGCGACACCGGCATTTGCAAATGCAAAAATTGGAATGACAAACCAATTGATCAGTCCCTGAAGGTTGTCCTCGAGATCCTGGAGCGGGCTGATGAGTTTGTCGGCAGCAGATTCGATACTCTTCAAGGTATGTATCTGGTCATGTGTCAGGACTACCGTTTTTTTCTTGTCTATATCTATGACAGGAAAATTGCTTATATGCCCGCGGATACGCTCAAGATAATATCCTGTACCCCTCTTGAGAGTTGCAGGGACGCAGAATGCTACGATAACGCCGGCAATCGTTGCATGTATTCCTGAATTGAGCATAGTGTACCAAAGTACCAGTCCTACAATGAGATAGAAGGCTTTGCCGCGGACTTTCCGCCAGTTTGCCACAGCCATCACGACTACGCAGAGCAGCGACAGTATGATGAATGTCACATTTATGTCGGACGAATAGAAAAGCGCTATGACGATGATGCCGCCAAGGTCATCGGCAACGGCAAGTGCTGCCAGGAAGACTTTCAGTCCGACAGGGACTCTTGTACTGAATATGGCCAGGACTCCGAGGGAGAATGCGATATCAGTTGCCATAGGAATGGCAAGACCTCTGTGCATTTCCGGATTGCCGCCGCACAGGATTGCATATACCAATACCGGGACAATCATTCCTCCGCATGCGCCTATGATAGGCAGGAGTGCCTTTTTCATCGAAGACAATTCTCCGACAAGGATTTCACGCTTGATTTCAAGACCTACAGAAAGGAAGAAGATAGCCATGAGGAAGTCGTTGATTACCTGCATGATAGTCATCGGATGTCCACCGTGGCTGAAGAAATTGAAATTGCCGATTGACAGAGACATTTCGTTCTGCCAGAAATCACTGTACCACTGTGCCGTCAACGGGCAATTGGCGCAAATCAGTGCCAGTATGGTGCATAATATGAGCATTACGCTGGAGCTGACATGGCTCTTGATTTTGCTGATGAAGCTGTAGTTCGTTGTCTGTACCTGTTGCATAATTTACCAGTTAAAAATGGTCGGCAAATTTAGTCATTTTAATGAAGAAGAGTATATTTTAATTGGTTTTTTGCTCGATATTTCCTAAATTTGCGCGCTGTTTGCGGTTTTACCAGATTCCGCACCCGAATGACAATTAAAAATGTAATAATATTATGGCTAAAGAAAAAGAAATCAAAAATGAGAACGCTGAGGTAGTTGCCGAGGCAGTTTCCAAAACAGAGCTCTTCTTCAAGGAGAATGGAAAGAAACTCGCCATTGCCCTTGCAGCAGCAGTAGTAATTGCAGCCGGTATTTTCTGCTGGTACAAATTCGCTTATCAGCCTTCAGTTGTCGAGGCTCAGGGTCAGATGGTTTCTGCGGAGCAGAGCTTCATCAATTCAGATTTCGAGACTGCTCTCAACGGTGACGGCAATGCTCTCGGATTCGCACAGATCATTGATGAATATGGTGCAAAGGCAGGAAAGTCAGTTTATCTCTATGCCGGTGTTTGCGAACTCCAGCTCGGAAACTATGACAGCGCCATCAAATATTTGAATTCATACAAGGGAAAGGATGCTATCCTGGCTGCCCGTGCTCTTGCATGCCTTGGTGATGCTTATGTAGGACTTGAGAATTATGACAAGGCTCTCGGATATTTCGAGAAAGCTGCTGCCCAGAGTGATGACATGTTCGCTGCCGGTTACCTTCTCAAGGCTGGTCTGGTAGCTGAGAAGCTCGGACAGGAGTCAAAAGCACTTTCTTTCTACAAGAAAATCAAAGATCAGTATCCTCAGTCAATGGAAGGATATGATATTGACAAGTACATCGGACGCATCGAAAAATAATTAGTATATGGGACGTGCATTTGAATTCAGAAAGGAAAGAAAATTCAAAAGATGGGGTCACATGGCCCGCGTATTCACCAAGATTGGAAAAGAAATCACGATAGCTGTAAAACAGGGTGGTCCTGACGTGACCGGAAACCCTCGTCTGAGGGCTCTTCTCCAGACTGCAAGGAGCGAGAACATGCCTAAGGACAATATCGAGAGGGCTATCAAGAGGGCAAGCGACAAGGACCAGAGCGATTACAAGGAGGTAGTATTTGAAGGATACGGTCCTCACGGCATCGCAGTCCTCGTTGAAGCGGCAACCGACAACAACAACCGTACTGTAGCAAACGTACGTTCGTATTTCACAAAGAGCGGCGGATCCCTCGGAACATCAGGAAGCGTTGACTATATGTTCGACCGCAAATGTATGTTCAGGATGAAGAGCGACAAGCCTTACGATATGGAAGAGCTTGAGCTTGAAATGATTGACTACGGTGTTGAAGAGATTTTCGAGGAGGAGAACGAGGATGAGCAGATGGAAATCGTAATCTACGGTGAGTTCACTGCTTTCAACTCAATCCAGAAATACATCGAGGACAACGGTTACGAGCTTATCTCTGCAGAGTTCACAAGACTCCCTAACGTGGAGCTCAAGGAGCTTGAAGGCGAAGATAAGGCCGATATCGAAAAACTCATCGAGAGAATCGAGGAGGACGACGATGTCCAGAACGTATATACCACGATGAAACCGTAATTTCCGGACTATATTGTAATAAGGCTGCCACAAGGCAGCCTTTTTTGCTTTATTGTGGTGTAATCAGGTTATGCGTGGCACAGTTTAAAGTCCTCTTGGGAAAAAATACTATCTTTGCGGCCGATTTATTAACGATGCAAACACACGAAAATATGAGCATCCAGACGGAAAAGATTAAAGAACTTGTTGAGCGCAGAGCCTCTGCCAGAATGGGAGGCGGACAAAAAAGAATTGATGCGCAACACTCAAAAGGAAAATTCACCGCACGCGAAAGGCTCGCGATGCTTCTTGACGAAGGCAGCTTTGAGGAATTCGATATGTTCGTTCAGCACCGCTGCACAAACTTCGGAATGGAAAAGACTAAATTCGACGGAGACGGAGTCGTAACCGGACAAGGTACTATCGACGGTCGCCTAGTTTATGTATTTGCACAGGACTTCACAGTTTCAGGAGGTTCGATGTCAGAAACCATGGCGCAGAAAATCTGCAAGGTCATGGATATGGCTATGCGCAACGGTGCACCTTGCATCGGCCTCAATGATTCAGGCGGAGCAAGGATTCAGGAAGGAATCTGCTCGCTGGCAGGATTCGGAGAAATATTCGAAAGAAATATTCTCTCTTCAGGAGTGGTTCCTCAGATTTCAGGCATTTTCGGTCCATGCGCCGGAGGAGCCGTTTACTCCCCTGCCCTGACTGATTTCAACATCATGATCAAGGACACTTCCTATATGTTCCTTACAGGTCCGGGAGTGGTCAAGACAGTTACAGGCGAGTCAGTCACCCAGGAAGACCTCGGCGGAGCAAGCGTGCATGCAAGCAAGAGCGGAGTGGCACATTTCGCTGCCGAAAACGAAGAGGAAGGCATCCGGATCATCAAGGACCTGCTGAGTTTCATCCCATCCAACAACAGAGAAAAAGCCCCGTTCGTTCCGACAAACGATCCGGCAGGAAGGGTGGATGATGCACTGAACGACATTATCCCGGATAATCCGAATAAACCTTATGACATGTATCAGGTTATCGGAAGCATAGTCGATGACGGAAGGTTCTTCGAAATCCACAAGAGTTTCGCCAAGAACATCATCATCGGCTTTGCCCACATGAACGGAAGGTCGGTCGGAATTGTAGCCAACCAGCCGAAGATACTCGCTGGTGTACTTGACATCAATGCTTCACGAAAGGCCGCACGTTTTGTACGCTTCTGCGATGCGTTCAACATTCCGCTTGTTTCCCTCGTTGACGTACCTGGCTTCCTTTGCGGTACCCAGCAGGAGTATGGAGCCATCATATCACATGGAGCAAAACTGCTCTATGCATACGGTGAGGCAACTGTACCGAAAGTAACCGTGACACTTCGCAAGTCCTATGGTGGAGCACACATCACCATGAGCTGCAAGCAGTTAAGAGGAGATATCAACTATGCATGGCCTTCTGCAAACATTGCAGTGATGGGAGCTGAAGGAGCTGTGGAGATTCTTTATTCAAAGGAAATCAAAGCCATCGAGGATCCTGTCAGGAAGGCAGAAGCTGCCCAGGCAAAGAAGGATGAATACAACGACCTTTTCTGCAATCCATACAATGCGGCAAGCTATGGCTACATCGATGATGTGATTGAGCCTCGCAACACCCGTTTCCGCGTCATCAGGGCACTCGAGGCCCTTGCAGACAAAAAGCAGGAGAATCCATACAAGAAACATGATAATCTTCCATTGTAAAAACATCGCATTATGGCAGATTTGCTAACAATACTTCCA
>CAMCIE010000101.1 GCA_945874815.1 uncultured Bacteroidales bacterium | reverse complement strand
GTAGTGGATACTGACGGAAAGCTCGTCGGCCTGATCACCTACAAGGACCTCATGAAGATCAAGGATAATCCTATCGCATCCAAAGACTCTAAAGGCCGTCTTCTGGTGGCCGCAGCCGTTGGTGTGAAATCCGATACAATCGAGCGCATTGACATGCTCAAGAGTGCAGGTGCCGATGCAATCGTAGTTGATACCGCACACGGACACTCTGTAGGAGTGCTTGAGGTTATCAAAAAGGCTTGCGAGGCTCACAAGGACATCCAGATTGTAGCAGGAAACGTTGCTACAGGTGAAGGAGCAAAGGCCCTTGCAGATGCGGGCGTAAGTGCCGTGAAAGTCGGAATCGGACCTGGTTCCATCTGTACGACCCGAGTAATCGCCGGAGTTGGAATGCCGCAGCTCTCTGCCGTGATGATGGCATCGGAGGCTCTCAAGGGCACCGGTATCCCTGTTATCGCCGACGGTGGTATCCGTTATTCCGGAGATATCGTCAAGGCTCTTGCCGCCGGAGCAAGCACCATCATGGCCGGATCCCTCTTTGCCGGAGTTGAGGAATCACCGGGAGAGACCATCATCCTGAACGGACGTAAGTTCAAGTCCTACAGGGGTATGGGATCGCTTGAGGCTATGCAGCAGGGCTCCAAGGACCGCTATTTCCAGGATATGGAAGAGGATATCAAGAAGCTCGTTCCTGAGGGAATCGTAGCTCAGGTACCATACAAGGGAACTCTCTCTGAAGTCGTTTACCAACTTGTCGGTGGCCTTCGCGCAGGTATGGGATATGTGGGAGCCAAGGATATCGAGGCACTCCGCAGCGCCAAATTCGTCCGCATCACCCACGCCGGCTATGTGGAGGGACACCCGCATGATGTAACAATCACCCGCGAGTCTCCAAACTACTCAAGATAAATGAAGCGTATTTTCCATATCGCTTCACTGTTGATGATCGTCCTGCCGTTGATTTCTTCGTGCAGGGCGATTTCATCCTTTTTGCATGATGACGATGCCGTTGCCGTTGCGGGCTCAGAGACCCTGTACAGGCGGGACCTCGAATCGGTGATACCGAAGGGACTCTCCCCCGAAGACAGCACAAGGCTGGCCATGCAGTACATCAACACATGGGCATCGGACAGAGTTTTCCTGTCGATAGCGGAGAAACAGCTCCCAAAGTCGGAAAAGGATGTTACAAAGGAACTTGAAGAGTACAGGAAATCGCTTTTGAAATACAGGTACGAGCAGCTGTATGTGAACCAGAGGCTGGACACCGCCGTGACTGATGACCTGATTGAGGAATATTATCAGGCCCATCAGGACAAATTCGTACTTGAGAGACCGGTGGTGAAAGCCCGCTACCTTCGCATTCTTTCAGATTCACCGATAATCGAACCGATGCGTAAGAAAATGTCCTCCGACAAGGTGGATGACCTGGTGGAAGCAGACAGCCTTGCATATTCGTCCGCAATGAAATACACCGACTGGCAAAACCGCTGGATTGATGCCGGAGCCCTTGCCAGAGAATTCGGAACTGATTGGAAGACAATGCTTTCCAATAGAAAAGGCAATTGGATCAACCAGACGGACACTACAGGAATCACGCACATGGCCTTTGTTGCTGATATGGTGTCTGCTGGTCAGGTGGCACCTTTGGAATATTCAGCGGGAAAAATCAAAGATATAATACTGAGTTCGCGTAAACAGGCATTGATTAACGGTTTGGAACGAGACTTGCTTAATGATGCGCGCGAAAACGGAACATTTGTTATATATTAATTATGGAATTCAAACATCATATCTTGAAAGGACTGACTGCCGCATTGCTCTCGCTTGCGGCCGTTTCTGCGTCGGCGCAGAAGTATCCGAACGGAATTATTGACAAATCCATCGCTGTGGTCGGCAATGAAATGATCATGCTTTCCCAGCTGGAAGAGGAAGTGCAGATGATGAGGGCGCAGGGAATGATGTCCGACAGGAACATGCGCTGTGAACTGCTGGAGCAGATGATGGTTTCCAAACTTTTCCTGATGCAGGCACGTCTGGATTCTCTTACAGTCAACAATGACATGGTGGAGAATGAGATGAGAAACCGTATCGACCAGATCCGCACCCAGCTCGGAGGTGATGAAGCCGTGGAGGAATATTTCGGTAAACCTCTCTACAGGCTTCGTCAGGAGTGGAGGGAATCCCTTCAGGAGCAAAGCCTTACCCAGGACATGAGGAACAAGGTTGCCTCCAAGATTCCGGAACTGACTCCGTATGATGTTGAACAATATATGAAGAACACCGATCCGGAGGACCTTCCGGTTGTTCCTGCAAAATATCAGCTCAGCCAGATTTGCATCTACCCGGACCGTGAAGCCGCCAACATGGCCGTCAAGGAACGCCTTCTTGCAATCCGTGAGCGAATCATAAATGGAGAGAAATTCTCGACACTCGCACGAATCTATTCTCAGGACCCAGGCAGTGCAAGACGCGGCGGAGAACTTGGAATGGCCTCTAAATCAATCTTCTGGCCAGCATTCTCGGATGCTGCAATGGCTCTCAAGCCGGGAATAGTGTCCCAGATTGTAGAGACTCCGGACGGATTCCACATCATAGAAGTCCTGGACAAGAAGGGAGATATGTTCAATGCAAGGCACATCCTTCTCAAACCGGAATACACCGCAGATGACAGAGACAAGGCTTTCAAGACTCTGGACAGTCTTCGCACCAAGCTTGTTGATGGCGAAATTCCTTTTGACCTTGCCGCAAGATTCTATTCAGAAGACCCGTCAACAAGGACCAATGGCGGACAGATGGCCGATCCGAACACCGGTTCATCATATTTCGAGATAGACCAGCTCAAACCACAGGACTACTACGCCATCAGGGACCTGCAGGTCGGAGAAATATCCACTCCTGTCGAATCTCTTGACAATGAGGGACGTAACGGTAACACCGTATATAAGATCATCAAAGTTGACAAGATTCTTCCGGCACACACCGCAACCTTCACAAACGATTACACCTTGCTCCTTGAGCAGGCGCAAAGCCAAAAAGCGATGGAAGCCATCAACAACTTCATCGATTCCAAAATCAAATCAACATACATTATCATAGATCCTCTTTTCCAGGACTGCGCGTTTGAAAGAGACGCTTGGCAGACCAAGTTCAGGAGGACTGAATAAACATCTGCATGAAACTGTACAAGGCGTTCATAAATATATCTGTAGCAATACTTTCGCTGTTCTTGTCCCTGACTCTGACTGCTCAGGAACAGAAGGACAGTCTGGTTATATTGATGAGCTCCAAGTCGGTACAGATGGTCGGAGAACAGGACTCCGGCTACAGGAAAGTCGTGGGACCTGCAAGGTTTCTCCATAACGGGACATACCTGATTTGTGACACTGCAATATGGACAGTGGATACCCGCATCATTGAGGCGTGGGGAAATGTGCGCATCCTTCAGGAAGAGACTGTTCTGGACAGTGACAGACTCACCTATCTTATTGACAGCGACCTCGCCCAGTTCAGAGGAAGCACGGTACAGCTTCAGGATAAAGACCACAATACGCTGAGAACCAGACATCTGGACTATAATACCAAGGACTCTGTGGCTGTTTTCATGAACGGAGGAGCGATGCGCGACAAGGATGGCCAGATTGTCGAGAGTGACGAAGGAACGTACGATTCCAAAATCAAGACATTCACATTCTCCGGAAACGTGAATATGTTCACGGACTCTATTTTTGTCAAGACCGGCTATCTGAAATACGAATCCGATAAGAATCTGGCAACTTTTTCCTCAGGCACGGATGCCTGGAAAGATGACAATATGCTTTCCTCTCAGAATGGATGGTATGACCGTGGAAGGGAGATTTTCTTTTTCAGGAACAATGTCCATGTGATGAGTGAGGACCAGGAAGGATGGAGCGACAGCCTTTATTTCTATAGAAATACTTCCGATGTGGAGATGCGCGGCAAGGTACAGGTGAGCGATACCACCCGGAATGTGTTTGCTCTGGCAGGCAAGATTCACTATCAGGATTCGCTGTCCAAGGTTACCATGACACGAAAGCCCGCGGTTATTACGCAGACACAGGAGCAGAATGGAGCTGTGGATACAGTGTATCTTGGTGCTGAACTGCTTGTGTATCAGGCAATAAAGATGTGTGATGTGGATAGCGCTGCTATTGCGGATTCAAAGGCAAGGCTGGCTGCCCTGGATGTGGATCCGGTGGGAAATCATAGGAAGAAGGCTGCTGAAGAGGCTGCAAAACGGGCTGAAGAGGAGGCTAAGAAGGATCCGAATTACAGGCCTGATAAAAACAATAAGCCTGCTTCTTCCGATAAGAAGGATCAAGGCAAATCCGCTCCGGAAAAGCCGATTGCTCCGATGGTGAAAAAATCGCAGGCTGATACGCTGCAAACCGGTCGGGATTCGCTTTCTGTGCGACCGGATTCCCTCGCCACCCGGGACTCTCTGGCAATGACAGACTCTCTCGGACTCAGGAACTCACTGGCACAGAAGGATTCGCTCGGACTTCGGGACAGTCTGGCACTCAAAGACAGTCTCGGCATGTCGTTGGATTCTCTGGCAATGGCCGGGGATTCACTGGCAGTTGCAGCGGACTCCATTGCCGTTGCTGAGCCGAAAGATACAACAAAAGTAGGTTTCCTGACAGCATTGGGTAAGGTGAAAATCTTCAAGAAAGACATGCAGGTTGCCTGTGACTCATTGCTGTACAGTGATCTGGATTCCCTCGCACGACTGTTCAAGGAACCGATGATCTGGCAAGAGAAAGTGCGGCAGTATTCTGCGGATTCCATCACCGTGGTCATAAGCCAAAGCAAACTGACCAAGGCCAGCCTCATGTCCAATTCATTCATTACCATACAGGAAGACACCAGCCATTTTGACCAGATAAAAGGCACCGAAATGATTGCTTATTTTGATGATCAGTCCAATCTGGAACGTTTCGATGTGCTTGGAGGTGCTTCGGCTGTATTTTTCCTGGAAGAGCAGGAGGTACTTGCCACAGTCAACAAAGCTGAGTCCAAGATGCTCTCTGCCGCATTCAAGGATGGCGAAATCCAGACCGTCCACTACTATGAGGAGGCAAAGAATGACGGTTATCCGGTCGTGCAGCTCAAAAAAGATGAGCAGTTGCTCAAAGGATTCAAATGGGATCCGGATTTGCGCCCGGCAGACCGGAAGGCAGTGACACCTCTGTCCCTGCGGCCGAGCCAAAGACGCATGTATGCTTCCAAACCTAAGGCGAAATTCATTCACACCGAGACTTATTTCCCGGGATACATAGGCGATATCAAACGTCAGATCCATGTCAGGGACTCCCTGAACCGGGTTCGCGAACGTGAAAGGGCACTCGAAAGGGAACGTGCTGCTGCACAAAAGGATACATTGTCCTTGTCCGACTCTCTGTCAATGAGAGATTCCCTCTCAGTCAGAGATTCATTGTCGGTGCGCGACTCACTGTCAGTCCGAGATTCACTGGCACTTGGTGACTCACTTGCCGTCAAAGATTCACTCGCTCTTGCAGACAGTCTTGGCAACCAACCTGTCAAGCCGGAAGAACCGGGCCTTTCTGCTAAGGAAAAGGCCGCAGCTGAACGTGCTGCAAAACGCGAAGCCAAGATACAGAAACGAGACCGGAAATGGGCGGAGCTGGATCGCAAGGAAGCCGAAAAGCTGAAGGCAAAAGAGGAGAAGAAACTGAAAAAACTGCGCGAAAAGAAACGCAAAGCACTGCAAGAGGCGGCAAAACAGGCAGAGAAGGATGCGAGGACATTGGAGAAATACCGCAAGATGTATCAGCAAAAGCTGGAGAAGGAACAGCAGAGGAAGAATCGC